>JALVWZ010000187.1 GCA_027023115.1 Thermaceae bacterium | reverse complement strand
CAACTTCGACGAGCGCCCCAGCGTGCTGGGCGGCATTTCCGGCGTCATCTTCGGCTCCACGCTGTTGCTCGGCTTTGGCGCCATGCAGGAGAGCGGCGTCCTTTACGGCGCCGTGCAACTGGGGCCGGTCACCGGCCTGGCGCTGGTGCTGCTCAGCCTGGTGGGTCTCTTGGTGGCCGCCGGGGCCACCGTTCGCGAGGGCGGTTTTGCCGCCGGCAGCGGCGAGGTGCACGCCCTGGCGATGTGGGGCGTGCTCGGCGGGGTGCTGCTGGTGGGTTCGGCGCACCTCTTGATGTTCTACCTGGGGCTCGAGCTCTCCGCTTACGCCACCTACGTGCTGGTCGGTTACGACCGTGACCGCCGCTTCGGCACCGAGGCCTCGGCCAAGTACATGCTGCTGGGCGCGGTGGGTTCGGCGCTGCTCCTCTTTGGAATGGCGCTCGTCTACGCCGAAACCGGCAGTATCGGCTATCCGGGCGTGGCCGCCGGCCTGAGCGGGCAGGTTACGCCGTTGGCGGTGGGCGGCTTGGCGCTGATGTTGACCGGCATCGGCTTCAAGCTGGCCTGGGTGCCGTTCCACGCCTGGGCGCCCGACGCCTACCAGGGCGCTTTCCCATTGATGGCCGGCTACCTGAGCGTGGCCCCCAAGACGGCGGTGGCGCTGGGGCTGGCGGTCATGCTGGCGCGGGCGTTCGGCGGCGCGGCGGACATGGTGCGGGGCTGGATTACCGCGCTGGCGCTGCTCTCGGTAATCCTGGGCAGCTTCTGGGCGCTTACCCAGACAGATGTCAAGCGCTTTTTGGCCTACTCGACCATCGTCCACATGGGCTTCTTGGGCCTGGGTCTGGCCAGCGGCCTGCTGGTCGGCCTGGTGGCGGTGGGTTACTACCTGCTGGCTTACATAGTCACCAGCCTGGGGATGTTCTTTACCCTTGAGGGCCTCGAGGCCCACGGCATCCACTCCAACCTGGAGGCCTGGAAGGGTCTGGGACGGCGCAACCCGCTGGTGGGCGTGCTGCTGGCGATATTCATCCTCTCGCTGGCCGGCGTGCCGCTGCTGGCCGGGTTCCTGGCCAAGCTGTACGTCTTCGCGGCGCTGGCCAAGGCCGGCAGCTGGGGCGCGCTGATCGCGGCGGTGGTGATGGTCGTCTTCGGTTATTACTTCTACTTCCGCCTGCTGGCGGCCCTGTTCCTGGAAGAGCCCAAGAACGAAGAGGGCTTTGCCCTCTCGCCGACGGCGCTGAGCCTGATGGTCCTGTTGGCGCTGGCGGTGCTAGCGCTGGGCATCTGGCCGCAGCCGGTGTTGGCCTGGCTGCAGACGGCCATGTCGGCGCTGCTTTAAGTTCGGCAAGTGCGGGGAGGCCGGTTCGCCGGCCTCCTTCTTCATTCCCCTAACCTGGGCGGCGGTTAGGCTGGCCGTATGAAACGCGCTCTACTGCTGCTCGCGGTCCTGCTGGCGGCCGCCAAGTTCGCCGCGCTCTCGATAGAGCCCTATGGCGACTCGGTCTACGACCTGGCCAGCGGCGTTACCACCCTGCCGCAGGGCGGCGTGATCCACGACAACGAAAACGGCATTAGCATAGACGCCTCCTACGTCGAGTACAAGGAGGGCGAGTACATCAAGGCCAAGCAGGCCAAGGTAGATACGGAGGACGTGCAGTTCGCCGCCGCCGAGCTGGAGTACTACCCAGAAGCCGAGCGGGCCGCGATGGCCGGCGGAGTCAACTTTACCAGCACCGATATCAAGAAGATGCACGCCGAGCGCGGCTGGATATACCTGAAAGACGGGGTGGCGGTCCTGGCCGGCGACGTTGCCGCCGCCGAGCCGCAGCTTTCCGCGGCGCTGCTGGTGGCCGACTACAAGCAGGGAGAGGTCCTGCTGGTGGCCCCCTACGCCTTCAAAGACCCCAAGCTGGGGGTGACCCTGAGCGGTAAGAATCCCAAGAAGCCGCTCTACCTGAAGTTCGACGCCAAGACCGGCGCGGTCAGTGCCAGCAGCAAGGTGCCAACGGCGGTGAGCGAGCGGTTACTGGCTTACGTAGACAAGGCGCAGAGCGCTAAATAGCCGTAACCGCCCAGCGCGTCGTTTCCAACCCCCTCCGGGAGGAGTCGGTGAGTAGGGGGTAGGAAGTGGGGTGTAGGAAGTGGGCAGGGTGAGAAACGGCGTCGGACGCCTGGCCCGGGTAACTCCCAAAACCCCTACCCCGGCCCTCCCCCAAGGGGAGGGAGCTTTGCTTTGCCGAAAACTGCGAGCCGTGGCGATTCTGTTAACTGCAAACTAAAAGCTACGGACCTGCTTGCTTCCCTGCGCGGTTAGGGCGGACACACGGGTCCGCCCCTACGACGAGATAAAATGCGCCACGAGCCATAACTGCAAGCCACAAGCCACGGGCCACTTGCCGCCATTTCCCGATTCCCCGGACGAGGCCGGACACGCCGGCCTAGATCCGGGGTCCATGCCGTAAGAGAAGCCGGGGTTCGGTTGCCGTAAGCACTGGAATGTAGGGGAAGGTTTGAAACCTTCCCCTACCGGCAAAGAACCGAAGGCCGAGCATGGCGCTCTTACGGGACACGAACTACAAGCTACAGACTTGCTCGGAACGAGGTGCGCGCTACGGGCCGTTCCGTCACAATCACCGCGTACCACGCACCAACGCGGCGTACACACGGGTCCACCCCTACGAAGAGATAACA
>JALVWZ010000186.1 GCA_027023115.1 Thermaceae bacterium | reverse complement strand
AAACCATGCAACCCGCCCAGCGCCGCCACTCGCTCCGGGCCGGGCCGCAAAAGCAGGTGGTAAGTGTTACCCAGAACGATCTGGCTGCCCACCTCGGCCAGCTCACGGTTGGAAAGCCCTTTGACGGTGGCTTGGGTGCCTACGGGCATGAAGAGCGGGGTCGGCACGGCGCCGTGGGGGGTCTCGAGCCGGCCCGCTCTTGCCTTGTTCTGGCTTGTCTCGACGTAAAACTTAAAGCCCATTTAGCCTAAGGGTACTTGAAAACCCGTAGTGATAGGCCTACATACCAGCGCGCTACGCTCCCGAATCGATGAGTACCAGCTCCCCGCCTCCCCAAAGAAAGTGAAGCATGCAACAACAACAACAAACTACTTACTTTCCGCCAACGCCCAGGTTGCGGGGAACCGCCCTGATTGTGAGGGGGGCGTCAGTCTTAGGAGGTGCGCGGTAAGTTCGCTTGCTAGTGTTCATCAGCATACGCAACTGCACTTCCACCGAACTATCTGGAGAAATGGTGAATAGGGTGTATGTAGGCGAAGCGTCTTGCGGCTGGACGTACTCGATCAGCAAACGCCCCTTGGTGCCGGTATAGATCGCCTCCCCATTGGGGGGAGTAATAGTGCTTGGATCGTTTGTGTTTGTCAGAGTGCGACGGTATTCCATGATTACCCAGGTCGAGTCGTTCTTGGAGTCCGGGAAGAGCGCCTCGGCGCTACCAGGGGCAACCGCACTCAAGTAATCGCTGCGGCGGAAAGCGTAATAGGCAAAGAAACGGAAACAGGCATCCGGATTGGTAGCACTGCACTGTTGATAGTTCTCCGGCTTGCGCGGCGGCAGGATCATTGCCAGCATCGGATCAGTGCCGACTACCCAGGTATCGCTGCTGGCAAGGTAGTTGTAAGTTGTAGCGCCATCGTTGATCTTGATAGAAGTGCCAGGCGGGAAAACCTTCCAAGCCAGCTTGATGCGGGCAGCCATGATACGCTCGGCAACCTGCGCCTCCTGCAATAGCTGGTTACTGTCGGCAATGCGACCGGCAGCGTCTAGAGTAGTGCTAAACATGCGAATGAAGGCCAAGCTGATAATGCCCAATATGAGCATCGAAACCAGTATTTCCAGCAAGGTGAAGCCGCGAGACCGTTTTGGCTGATAAGAACTCATGGCTGCGGCCTCGCTATGTCAAGGGTAATCACGGCCGGCTTGCGGCCACTGACGTTGGCCGTTACCTTGATCCTCTTCAGCAATACGCTATCAGCCGTACCGCTGCACGATCTGGGCGAATAAGGCGATGACGCAACGTCGGCTTTATCGGTAAGGTCGTAAATCTTTATGCTCACGCCGGCGGGAAAGGGCGTAGACGTGTCGAAGCAGGAGCGCGAAAACTTGTCAGGATCTTGCCACTCGCGCACGACCCGCTCAACCACCTGCTGCGCCAGGGTAGTGTTGTCGAGCAGCTTTTGATTGTCCTGCGTCATGCGGAAGAGGCCCCCCAGCGGCCCTACCAGAGCACCAACCAAGACACCCAGAATTACCGTCGCAATCAACACTTCGATGATGGTAAAACCGCTACGTCCATTCACCTTCTGATCACCTTACCAGTCACCCCTACGACATGGACCTCGGTGCTCTCACCTTTGCCGTTGCTTAGGACGATTTTGAGAGCCGCCACGGTCGAGCCATTGATGCTCACCTCGCCATAGGGCGCCGTATATTCGACTTTGGCGCCATCAGCAGGCTGCACGAACCTTATCCCATTGGGCAATAGGTAGGTCTTCTTGGCGCCGCCCAGGTTTAGTTCGTAGCTGTTGCTGCTGATCTTTTTCCAAGATGCACTAACGTTTTTGGTTTGCGCGTAGCTACGCACCCTGACCAAGTCGCTGGCCACCTGGGCGGTGGCCGCGTCAACCCGGTAGCGCTCTGTCATGCCCCTGATAGAGGCGTAGCCGACGCCCGCGAGGATGGTCATTATTGCCAGCGCGATGAGAATCTCCAGCAGGGTAAAGCCGCGCTTTGGCGCCATACGCATCGTTAGTTACCCTCTACTGGAGTCCAGAAACCGCTGCCGCCGCCAGTACCCTTGAAGCTAGCCGTGCCAATCCACCTGCCCTTACCAAAGGTGGGGAAGTATGGCGGAGTCAAGGTGCCGTCGCGAAGGCGCGGATCGTAAGTAAACTTCCGACCGTAACCGCTCCTAACCGACAGGTCGGGGTTCAATCGTCCGAAACGGCCGTACCAGTTTTGGATGATGCCGCCGGTAAGGTGCAGGTCGCCCATCGGGTGCCCGCTCTTCCAGCGGCGGTAATACACTCTTTTTTTGCCGGCCATTAAAACAGCATCTATGTACATGTTTGGTGGCGCGTGCTTTTCAATACGTATGTCACTCGTATCTGCGTAGATTCCGAGAATATTATCAGCCTCTCCGTGATCACAAACCGCCGGGGTCACGGTACCATCAGCGTTGCGAGAAGGGGCAGAGGAGCAGGGGCGGTCTTCGTAAGTAATGTCGCGCTCTATTCCAATCCAGTGACCCGCCACGGTTATGCGGCTGAACTTGGCAATGGAAGGCTCAATACAATAGTGCTTGCCGTTCCACTCGGTGTGGGTGTACTGGCAGTCGGATTCGTTGCGCACCTTATGGCGAGGACCATGAGTCCGCCAGGGGCGGTTTGCCGTGGGTAAGCCCTGGTTTCCCGCAGAATA
>JALVWZ010000185.1 GCA_027023115.1 Thermaceae bacterium | reverse complement strand
GAGCAGCTTTTCGGCCCGTTCGATACCGCGTTCGGTGAGCTGAACGGCGCGCTGCTTTTCTTCGATGGTGTAGTCGCCGGTGGGCTCCTGGTCCTTTTCGCCCGGTTCCGGCTTGACGCCGCGCTCCAGCTTTTGCGCCACCTCGGCCATGCGGTAGTAGAGGTCGGTAGCCTTTTCGGCGGGGCCGGAGATGATCAGCGGAGTGCGCGCCTCGTCGATGAGGATCGAGTCTACCTCGTCGACGATCGCGTAGTGGAGCGGGTTATCGTGCCGCAGCACCAGTTGCTCGGGGCTGAGGGACATGTTGTCGCGCAGGTAGTCGAAGCCCAATTCGGAGTTGGTAACGTAGGTGATGTCGGCCAGGTAGGCTTTACGGCGCTCGGGGGCGGGGGTATCGTGCTGGATTACGCCCACCTCGAGGCCCAGCCCGTGATAGACCGAACGCATCCACTCGGCGTCGCGGCGGGCCAGGTAGTCGTTTACCGTCACCAGGTGGACGCCCTTGCCAGTCAGGGCGTTGAGAGCGATGGGCAGGGTGGCGACCAGCGTCTTGCCCTCGCCGGTCTTCATCTCGGCGATGCGGCCGTCATGCAGTACCGCCCCGCCGATTAGCTGCACGTCATAAGGCCGCAGCCCCAGATAGCGCCGCGCCGACTCGCGCGCCAGCGCGAAGACCCAGGGGAGCAGCTCGTCGAGCGGCTTGCCGTTTTCGTGCTGCTGACGAGCCTCGGCGTAGGCGGAGGCCAGGTCGTCGATCTTCTGGACCTCCTCTTCTAAAGCGTTGGTAGGTTCGACGACCTGCTTGAAGTAGCGCTGCACTTCGCGGTCGTTGTTGTCGAAGAGTTTTTTGAGAAGACCCAGCATAACTTATCGCATTCTAAGCGCTCATCATGAGAAGGGCCAACTCTAGCCTTCGCCAAGGGGCAGATACGGCTCCGCGGCGAGGGTGAGGGGGTCGGGCTCCGGGTTGCGCCGCCAGCGGCGCCAGGCGGACAGGGCAATCATGGCGCCGTTGTCGGAGGTTAGCCCCACGGGGGGCAGGTAGACCTCGAGGCTGCTGGCCTGCAGCTCGCTACGCAACAGGCGGTTGGCTGCCACTCCGCCGGCGACCACCACCCGCCTACGCCCCAGGTCGCGGGCGGCGCGCTCGAGGGTGCCCACTAGTGCGGCGACCGCCACCCGCTGGAAAGAAGCGGCGATGTCGGCGGGCTCGTAACCGGACTGGGCGAAGCGCACCGCCGCCGTCTTGAGACCGGAAAAGCTGAAGTCGTAACCCTCTCGGCCTTGCATGGGAACGCTGAACGGCACCGCCCGCTCGCTGCCGGCGGCCGCCAGGCGCTCTATCTCCGGCCCACCGGGGTAGCCCAACCCCAGCGTGCGGGCCACCTTGTCGAAGGCCTCGCCGGCGGCGTCGTCGCGGGTGGCTCCGAGCAGGCGGTACTCGCCCCAGGCGGGCACGTCGTAGAGGTGGGTGTGGCCGCCGGAGGCGATGAGCACTAAAAAGGGCGGCTCCAGTTCCTTTTCGGCGAGGGCCCCGTGAACGTGCCCCTCCAGGTGGTGCACGCCCACGAACGGCCGTCCCAAACCCCAGGCGAGGCCCTTGGCGTAGGTCAACCCAACCAGCAGGGGACCTACCAACCCGGGGCCGCGGGTGGCGGCTACCAGGTCCACCTGGCCGGCTTTTAGGCCGGCGGCGTCCAACGCCCGCTCCACCATCTCGTCCAGAACGGCGGTGTGCTCGCGGCTGGCCAGTTCCGGCACTACGCCGCCGTAGCGGGCGTGCAAGAGGGTCTGCGAGGCAACCTCGTTGGCGACTATGCGCCCGCCGGCGACTATGCCGACGCCGGTATCGTCGCAGCTCGTCTCGATGCCCAAGACCACCATCCCGCCCAGTCTAGCCCGCAGGTGTTATCATGTAAAACTCGTGGAGTTAGCCGAGTACCACGCTCTGAAAAAACTGCCCACTCCGCAGGGACCGCTCTACCTCAAGCGCGGCGTCGTGAGGATGGACGATCCAAACTACTCCCTGCTGGCCGGCACCATCGAGGCCGGGCCGGGCGCGGCCCTCGACCTCAACCCGGGCTCCGGCCTGGTCAGCCTGGCCATGCTGGCCGCCGGCGCGAGTGTCAGCGCTTACGAAGAGCGCCGCGCCGCCCTGCGGGCGCTCGAGGCCACCGCTCGTGAAAACCAGGGCTTGCAGGTAGAAGCTGCTCTCCCCTGGCGAGCGCCCCGGAGCGCTTTCAAGACGGTGGCCCTGGTGCTGGGCGCCGAGCGCGGCAACGACTGGGTGCGCGCCCAGCTGGAGGCCGCCGCCTGCGCGCTCGAGCCCGGCGGCTCGATGTGGCTGGCGGGCGGAAAAAAGCAGGGCTTCGAGCGCTACCTGAACTGGGCGCAAAAGCTGGTCGGCCCGGCGGAGGTGGTCGCCCGCGCGGGCGGCGCGCGCGTAGCGGTGCTGGAAAAAGACAGGCCCTGCGCTGCGCCCAAGATTGAGCCGCAAGCCTTCTCGGCCCGACTGCGCGGGCGCGAGCTACGCTTTTACGCGCTTCCTGGCGTATTCTCGGCCGACGAAGTGGACCCCGCCAGCCGCCTGCTGCTGGAGAATCTGGAAAGCACCTCCGGCTTGCGAGTACTCGACCTGGGGGCCGGCTACGGAGCGCTCAGCCTGCCGCTGGCCCTGGAAGGGGCCAGCGTGACCCTGCTGGAGCAAAGCCTGGCGGCCGCCGAAAGCGCCCGGATGGGGTTCGACGCCGCCGGAGCCGCGGGCGAAGTGCTGCACTCCGACGTGGATGAGGCGTTGCCAGAAGGCAGTTTTTTTGATATAGTAGTATCAAACCCCCCGTTTCACGTTGGGGGTCACGTTGTTTTGGACGTAGCAGAGGCTTTTGTGGCCGCAGCCCACTCACGTTTACGACCCGGAGGTCGGTTCTACCTGGTGGCCAACCCATTCCTAAAATACGAAGTCTGGATGCGCGAACGTTTTGGTAACGTCCGCGAGCTCTACACCGGGCAATACAAGGTATTGCTGTCGGTCAAGGCCTGAACCGCCATTCCCCTGAGCGTCATCGGAGGTGACCCGCTTGAGCAAAAAGAAGACTGAGAAACCGGTCGCGGTGCTGGACGAAGAACTCCCCAAGAGTAAGCCCGCCACCAAAAAGACGGCCGCGCCCGCAAAGAAGAGCGCAGCCAAGAAGAGCAGTCCCAAAGCTGCAACTAAGAAGACGGCCACCAAGAAAAGTGCCGCAAAAACGGCGGATAAGAAGACCGGCAGCAAGGAGCCTGCCGCCAAGGCAACAAGCAAAAAAGCCGGCGCCGAGAAAAAGACGGCCAAGAAGACGGCAGCCAAGAAGACGACCGCAAAGAAAACGGCCGCCAAAAAGAAAGCTGCGCCTGCCAAGACCGAAGAGCCACCCAATGAGGAGCTTCCGCCGGAGGAAGTGGCCGAGGTGGTGGAGCCGGACGAGGTGATAGCCGAAGAGCCGCTCATCGAGGCGGAAGCCGAGGCCGTAGCCGCCGAGCCGGAGCCCGCGGCCAAGCCGGAGCCGGTGACCATAACCACCCGCGTTTCCACCTCCGACCCGGTCCGTCAGTACCTGCACGAGATCGGTCAGGTGCCGCTGCTGACCCTGGAAGAAGAAATAGACTTGGCGCGTCGCGTCGAAGACGGCGAGGCGGCGGTTGAGAAGCTGGCCGAGTTTACCGGTTTGGAACCGGAGCTGATCAAAAAGGTCATTCGCGCCCAGGTACGCCACGGCGGCCGCGTGCCGCACATCCCCGGCTACGAGGCCGAACAGGTAGACCCCGACACCATCCAGGCGGTAGACTCGCGCCTGCGCGCCTTGCCCAAGCAGCAAAAACGCTACCTGCACATCGCCCGTGACGGCGAGATGGCGCGCCAGCACCTGATAGAAGCCAACCTCCGCTTGGTGGTTTCGATAGCCAAGAAGTACACCGGCCGCGGCCTGTCGTTCCTCGACCTGATCCAGGAAGGCAACCAGGGCCTGATCCGCGCCGTCGAGAAGTTCGAGTACAAGCGGCGCTACAAGTTTTCGACCTACGCCACCTGGTGGATCCGCCAGGCCATCAACCGCGCCATCGCCGACCAGGCCCGCACGATTCGCATTCCGGTGCACATGGTCGAAACCATCAACAAGCTCACCCGCACCGCCCGCCAGCTGCAGCAGGAGCTGGGGCGCGAGGCCAGCTACGCCGAGATCGCCGACGCCATGGGCCCCGGCTGGGACGCCAAGAAGGTCGAGGAGACCTTCAAGATCGCCCAGGAGCCGGTAAGCCTGGAAACCCCCATTGGCGACGAGAAAGACTCCTTCTACGGCGACTTCATTCCCGACGAGCACTTGGTCAGCCCGGTAGACTCGGCCGCCCAGAGCCTGCTCTCGGAAGAGCTGGAAAAGGCGCTCGGCAAGCTCAGTGAGCGTGAAGCGATGGTCCTCAAGCTACGCAAGGGCCTGATAGACGGGCGCGAGCACACCCTGGAAGAGGTGGGCGCCTACTTTGGAGTGACCCGCGAGCGCATCCGCCAAATCGAAAACAAGGCGCTGCGCAAGCTCAAGTACCACGAAACCCGCACTCGCAAACTACGCGACTTCCTCGATTGAGCCACGCGGAAAGCAGCGGGGCCGGTTTCCCGGCCCCGCTTTTGTCTAGAATGAAGACGTGGCCAGACTCGAGCTGGAAGGTTACGCAGGCGGCGTTTTGCCGCTATGGCTGGAGGGCGACCCCGAGCGTGAACCGCTGGCGCTCGTCTTCCCCGGCCTGCGCTACTCGCCGGCGCGACCGCTTTTGCACTACAGCCGCAAGCTATTGCGCTCGCGCGGCTGGGCCGTGGCCGAGGTCTGGTACGACTACGACCGCCCCGAGTTCCTAACCGCCGCCCAGGAAGAGCGCGGGGCCCGCCTCCTGGCCGACGCCGCGGCCGCTTTCGCCTGGGCGCTTTCGAACGCCAAACCGCGCCTGCTGCTGGGAAAGTCCATCGGCACGCTGGCGCTGGCCCTGCTTACCCGCGAACACGCCGTCGCCATTCGAGCCGCCAAGGTATGGCTCACTCCCCTGCTGAACGAGCCTGCGGTAACCACGGCCATACGCGAAGACGACGCTCCGGGCCTCCTGGTGGCCGGCGCCGCCGACCCTATTACACCCGCCGAGGCACTTGCCGAGTTGCGGCGCGAGGGTTTGCACCTGCTCGTCTTGCCTCACGCCGACCACTCCCTCGAAAATAGCGACACGCTTCGCTCTCTGGATATCCTGCGTGGCTACCTGCTCGACCTGAGCGCTTTTTTGGAGACGCTATGATCGTACTGGACGACCAACAAACCGCCGCTGCCCTTCCCTACGACCTCTTGGCGGACGAAATAGCCGCCGTTTTGCGCCTGGCCGCCACCGGAAAGGCCCATGCGCCATTGCGTACGGTTTACGAAATGCCCGGCGGCGCCAGCTTGCTACTTATGCCCGCCTGGGACGAGCGCCTGGGCGCGGTCAAGCGCATCAGCGTGCACCCCCGTAACCCCGCCCGCGGCCTGCCCGCCTCGAGCGCCGAGCTGCTGGTGTTCGACGCCGACGACGGCCGCGGCCTGCTACTGGCCGACGGCGACGTGGTAACCCAACGTCGCACCGCCGCCCTCTCGCTGCTGGCGGCGCGAACGCTTAGGAGCGAGCCGCCACGCCGCATTCTGATCATCGGCGCCGGCGCCCAGGCCGAGGCCCACGCCCAGGCTTTCGTTACCGCCTTCGATCCCGAGCGCTTGTTCATTTACAACCGCACCCTTTCGCGGGCGACCGCACTGGCCAGCAAGGCCCGCTCCTGGGGAGCACGCGCCCAGACCGTTCCCCTGCCCGAACGGGTGGCAACGGAGGTGGACTGCGTCATCAGCGCCACCGCCAGCCGCACGCCGGTGGTTCCCGCCGAGCTGCCCGAGGGGGCTTGCGTTATCGCGGTGGGCGCGTTCACGCCGCAGATGGCCGAGGTTCCTCCCGAACTGCTCAAGCGGGCCGCGGTGGTGGTAGACACTCTCGAGGGCGCCCGCGCCGAGGCCGGCGACCTGATCCAGGCGCAAATAGACTGGGACCGCGTCACGCCGCTGGCGGAGGCCCTCGACTCTCCGCCCGCAAGCGCAACGGCGGTCTTCAAAAGCGTCGGCTCGGCCCTTTTCGACCTGGCCGCCGCTCGCCTCCTCTACGGAATGTAGAGCACCTGGTAGATGAGTCTGGGTTCTTCGGTGGTCCAGACGTCGTCGGCGGCTACCACCGCCACCACAACGTCGTCGGTCTGGTTGCTGATTAGGGATTGGAAGTCGGCCATCACAGCTCCGCTAAGGCCGTTACGAGCGGCCTTCTCGGGCAATACCCCGGCCTTCAGGAGGCGCTCGTAGGCCGCGTCCCGGAGCGCTTCCAGCGTACGGCGGACGCGCTCCGGCTGGTAGCGCGGCGGCGGCAGTTCGCGCAGGGCAATCACCTGCCCGATGTTGAAGCGTTTTTCCCGCGCCACGTAGCGGATCTGCAAGAGAACCTTGCCGTCGAGAGAAACCCCTTCGGCCCGGGCCTGGATTATCCCCGGAGGGCGCCAGTTCTTGCTGGGCAGACCTTCCGGCACCAAGATCCCGCGAAAGCCCTCGGAACGCGCCTGCATTTCCGCCTCGTGCACGGCGCGCTCGAGCGCTCCCTGGAGGGAACCCTGACGCCAGCTGACCTCGGCCAGAACCGTGTCCTTCAAGTTCTGGCTTAGCTGCTTGCTGAGCACCTCCAGCCCCTGCTCCATGGCGCTGCGCTCCTGGTTCAGCTTGAGCATGTCTTGCTTGAGGTTGAAGATTTCCACTTTTGAGGCGGCCAGCTCGTCCTGCAGCGAACGATACGCCGCTTGCAGCTGGCGTTTTTGATCCTCCAACGCCTTCCGCTCGGCGTTGAGGGTGGCGATGTCGCCCAATAGCTGCTGTTTTTCGTTTTCCAGGGTAGCGATCTCGTTTTGGATGGCCTCGACCCGGGCCTGCGCCTTTTTCGATTCGGCCGCCGCCGCCTTGGCCTTGCGCTGCGCCTCGTCGGCGCGCGCCAGAGCATCCAGCTCCGCCTGTTTGAGCTTGCGCAGCTCTTCCAGGAGAGTTACCTGGTTCTCCTGCAAAACGTCGAACTCCTTTTCGAGCGAGTCGCGCTCGCCGCGGATACGCTCCACCTCGGCCCGTAGCTGGCTCAGCTCGACCTCGCGGTCCTGCAGCGCCTTACGGGTTTCTTCGATGGCGCTTTGCAGCTGCGCCTTTTCGTCCTGCAGCTTTTGCACTTCGGCCTCGGCCAGCTTGAGCGCCTTCGCCTTGTCGGCAAGCTCGTGCTCCAGCTTCTCGGTCCTGCCCAGAGCGCGGGCCGCGCGCGCTTCCAGCTCGTGGACGTGACCGCTCAGGCGGTCTACCTCTTCCCGCAACTGGTTGCGCTCTTCGCGAACCTGCTCGGCCTCGAGAATGGTCTTGCGGGCGTCGCTGGCCAAAAAGAAGAAGGCCGCCACCGCCAGCAGGGCGATCAATACGCCAGTCAGCACCGCAATCAGCAGCGCCGTGGCCCGCGGCCTGAGCCCGAAGAGACGCCAGTGGCTGCGTCCGACCCGCCGCCCTACGACGTCGCCCGCGTAGGCGACTACGGCGGCTACCAGAACCAGACCAGCGACCAGTGACCAGAGACTCATACTTTAGGCTACAGCTCGAAGTCTTCCCCCAGGTAGTAGCTGCGTGCGCCGGTATCACGCGCGAACTCCTCGGGGCTGCCGTGGAACACTACCTGGCCGTCGTACATCAGATAGACGCGGTCGGTGATGGCCAGCGTTTCCCGCACCGAGTGATCGGTGATGAAAACGCCCAGCCCGCGGCGGGCGCGCAGCTCCTGGATGAGGCCCTGGATGTCGTTGACGTTCTTGGGGTCTACACCGGTAAAGGGCTCGTCGAGAAGGATGAAGTCGGGGTTGGTGGTGAGCGCGCGGGCGATCTCCAGACGGCGCCTTTCGCCACCGGAGAGCGTATAGGCGTACTTGTCTTTGAGGTGGGCTATGTGAAACTCCTCCAGCAGGCGCAGGGCGGTGTCGAGGCGCTCGCGTTTGGGGAGGGGCTGGTACTCGAGGATGGCCAGCAGGTTCTCGAGCACGGTCATACGGCGAAAGGCCGAGGGCTCCTGTGGCAGATAACCCAAACCGAGGCGGGCGCGCTTGTGCATCGGCAGTCGGGTCACGTCTTGCCCGCGCAGCTTGATGCGGCCGCCATTGGCGCGGATGAAGCCGACCAGCATGTAGAAGGTGGTGGTCTTGCCGGCGCCGTTGGGGCCGAAGAGGGCCACTATCTCGCCACGGCCTAGCACCAAATCGACGCCGCGCACGACGTCGCGGCGGCCGTACCGTTTGCGCAGCCCGTCCGCCACCAACCGCGCTTTCTGTGCTTGTTTCACCTCGTTGGACAAGACGGTTTCCATTGACGCCCATCCTACCCTCACGGGCTTAAGGCGCGGTGAGAGGAAAAGACGATTAAAATGGTAACCGTGAAGATATTCGGCTGGTTGTTGCTCATTATCGGGGTCGTTATGCTTTGGCCCCTGTTGGGTCCGTTGCTGACCGTAGCGCTAACCTTAGTGGGTTTGGCAATAGCGCTCGTCCTGGGCGCGCTCCTGCTCAGCGTGGGCTGGGTCGTGGCCCTGATAGCCATCGTAATCGGGCTCGTTTTCGCGGCCTTCAGGTGGGCTCTGCCGATTGGGGTGATTCTCTTAGGGCTATGGGTTCTCTCAGCGGACAAAAAGAAGGCGACGGCCTGATCCTGGCCCTCAGCGGCGGCGGGGTGCGCGGCTTTGCCCACCTCGGCGCGCTGCGGGTAATGCGCGACGCCGGCATCAAGATAGCCGGCCTGTCCGGCAGCTCCGCCGGCGCTTACGCGGCCGCCTCCTACGCCTTTGGCTTGCCCCTGGAGGTCAAGCCGCTGCTCGAGCACGTGATCAATCGCAAGCTGTCCGACCTCTTCATGCAAAGCAGCAGCCGTTTGCGAAGGCTCGCCAAGATGCCGGCCAGCCTCTACCGGGCCCTGCGCGACCCGGCCATAGACGACGCCCAACAGCTGCGCGAGGGCCTGCTGGAATACTTTGGTGAGGTGCGAATCGAAGAAAGCCCGCTACCGCTGGCTCTCAACGCCGCCGACCTCTACACCGGCGAGGTGGTAATCCTGCGGGAGGGACTACTGGTGGACGCCATTCTGGCCTCCAGCGCCATCCCAGGCATCTTTCCGCCGGTCCCCTGGGGCGAGCGCCTGCTGGTTGACGGCGACGTGGTGGAAAAGGTGCCGGTAACTGCCGCCCGCTCCCTCGGCCCCAACCCGGTCGTGGGCGTCGACGCCTCCAATCCCCTGCGAGTGCACAAGCCACGCAACTCACTGGAGGTTCTGTTGATGGCCAGCGAGGCCTCGATCTTACGCCTCAAGGCGCTGGCGCTGCAGCGCTGTGATTACGTACTCTCGCTAGTGCCACCCGAACAGATAGACACCTTCGACTACTCTCGCTCCTGCAGCGTCTACCGCTTGGGAATAGAGCGAACCGAAGCCGCCCTGGAAGATTTGCGCGCGCTTTCGAAGCAGCGCGGCGGCCTATTCGGCTGGTTGAAGCAGGTAACCCAAGGCGGCCAGAAGTAACGCTGCGGCTCCGTATTCCAACCCCTCAACGCGATAACCCAACCAATATGCCAGTACCGCCAGGACCGCCCACAAGAGCGGCAGCGACGCCAATCCCAAAGCGGCGACGCGCCTTTCCTGGACGGCGTCCTCGCCGCTGGCGCGGCGCGTGGTCCACCACCAGGCAAACACCGCCAAGCTGAGCAGCCCGCCGCTGAGCCACCAAGCCGCCGGCACCCAATCGGGCCAGCCGGCGGGCGCGGGCAGGAGCGCGGCAGTCAGCGCCGCGAGCAGCACCACCGCCCCGTTGAGAGCCAGCAGGATGAGGTACAAACGCCGCGACGAAGGCATGGGTTAGTGAATGATGCGCGCCAGGAAGGCCTGGGTTCGTTCGTGCCGGGGGCTCGAGAAGACCTGGTCGGGCTCACCCTCTTCGAGGATCTCCCCCATGTCCATGAAGATCACCCGGTCGGCCACCTCGCGGGCGAAGCCCATCTCGTGAGTGACCACCAGCATGGTCATGCCACTTCTGGCCAGCTCCTTCATGGCGTCCAACACCTCACCGACCATCTCCGGGTCGAGGGCGCTGGTGGGCTCGTCGAAGAGCATGATCTTGGGCTGCATCGCCAGAGCGCGGGCGATGGCCACCCGCTGCTGCTGACCGCCCGAAAGCTGGGCGGGGTATTTTTCGGCCTGGTCGCTGATGTCCACCCGTTCCAGGAGCTCGTGGGCAATCTTCTCGGCCTTTTCGCGCGGCCACTTGCGCACCACCCGGGGGGCAAGGGTAACGTTCTCGAGCACGGTCATGTGGGGAAACAAATTGAAGCTCTGAAAGACCATCCCCACTTCCTTGCGCACCGCGTCCACCTGGCGCGGGTTGCGACCGAGCTCGATGCCGTCGACGACTATCTGCCCCTTCTGGATCGGCTCGAGGGCGTTGATGGTGCGAATCAGGGTGCTCTTGCCGGAACCCGAGGGACCGATTACCACCACCACTTCACCCTTTTCCACCTGCAGATCGATGTTTTTCAAGACGTGCAGGGCCCCGAACCACTTGTTGACCTTTCGCATTTCGATGATGGGCATTGGTTCGCTCCCCTAAACGGCGGCTCCGCTCTTGGACATGTTGCGCTCGAGCCAGTCGGTAAAGAAGGTGAGGACCGTGGTCAGCACCAGGTAGACCGCCGCCACCGCCACGTATACCTCGACCGGCCGGAAGGTGATCGAGATGATCCGCTGCCCCTGGTGCACCAGCTCCAAAAGCGTAATTACCGACGCCAAGGAGCTGTCCTTGAGCAAGGCGATGACGTTGTTGACCAGCGGCGGGACCACGATCTTGATAGCCTGCGGCACGATGATATAGCGCATCACCTGGAAGGGCTTCATACCCAACGACATGGCCGCCTCCCACTGCCCCTTGGCGATGGCCTGGATGCCCGCGCGAATCACCTCGGCGTTGTATGCTCCGACGTTGACGCTGAGCGCGATGAAGGCGGCCCAGTACGGCGTGAGCACGTCTTGAATGGGAGGCACCCCCAACGGCTGCAGGTATTTCCAGAGCGGCTCGAGCAGGAAGGGCAGGGCGTTGTAAGCGAAGAGGATCTGCACCAGCAGGGGCGTTCCCCGGATGACCCAGATGTAAAACTGCGCCGGCAGGCGGAAGAACGGGTTTTGCGACAACCGCGAAATGCCCGCCACCAGGCCAAGCGCCAGCCCAACCAACGAGCTGATTACCGTCAACTTGATGGTTATCTCGGCACCCAGACGCAGGTTGTGGGCAAAGTGCGGCACCTTGCTGGCGGTAAAGTGGACGGCCAGAAAGTACCATTTGAG
>JALVWZ010000184.1 GCA_027023115.1 Thermaceae bacterium | reverse complement strand
TTCCGCTGCGGTATCTATCCGGGCGAGATGGCCATGAACATCCGCGCCTACTTCGAAACCCGCGGCATGATGCCGGAGATAACCGTCCTCTACCCCAGAGAAGCCATGAGCGCCTCTTTGGGAGAGGGCTTGGCCGAGTTCTTCGGGCGCCGCTTCAAGCGCAACCACATCAAGTACGAACCCGGCTTCGAAGAACTCATCGAGGTGACCGAGAACAAGATAATCACCAAGAAGGGCGAGTACGAGTACGACCTGCTCATCAAGGCTCCGCCGTCGCGCCTGCCCAAGGTTCTGGCCGACAACGGTATGGCCCACCCCGGCGACAAGCGCTGGTCGGTGGTCACTGGCCCGCTCTTCCAGCACCCCGATTACAAGAACGTCTACCTGGTGGGCGAGCACGCCATGCCCCCGGTAGGCCACTTCACCGCCGGCGTTCCCATTCACAACGCCGCGGTAATAGCCGCTTCCAGCATTCTCAACGATGCCTTGGGCGGCTACCTGATCCCCTCGTTCGCACCCACTCTCTGCATGGGGCACAGTTACGAATCGGGCTTTGCCGGCAACTGTGAGTACTGGTGGATCCCCGAAGAGGGCAAGTGGGGCCACGCCTGCTACACCGTGGCCACCGGCCCGCTGGTCCGCATGATGAAAGACTCGTTCTACCGGGGCTGGCTCGACGCCCTGAGGTAAGGAGGAAGCGATGGCCGAAATTACTATCACCGAAGAAGACGCCAAGACGGTGCAGGAGCTCATCGAACTGGCGCGGCACCTCAAAGTAGGCGGTTACCTGGGCATATTCACCGGGATGACCGCCAATGGCGATACGCTACTGGAGCACGTCGCCGCAGAAAGGGCCGCCATCCGTGGAGTCGCTCTCGCCGAAGCGGCGATGGACCCCATCAAGAACATGGACCCGAACAACATCCCCAAGATTCGCCATAACCTGGTTTATCTGATGGGGCCGCTATTGGAGGCGCTCGCCAAGACCAACCCCAAGGACGCCCCCAAGGTGAGCATGTTCGGAGCGCTCAAGTACCTGGGCGACCCGGGGGTCCAGAAGGGTCTCGGCTTCTTGCTGACCCTGGCCAAGAACCTGGGTCAGGCCATGGACGAGTACGAGGCCAAGTAAGTCTCGTCTGTACCGGCAAGCGGCCGCATTAGCGGCCGCTTATCTTTTGGTACAATGCCCCATGCACAAGCGGTTTTTGCTACTGGCGGTCTTCTTGCTGGCGAGCTGCGGCGCCAGTTCGCCTCCGGCCGCGAACGGGCCCGTTCTGGCCGGCTGCCCGGTCTTTCCCGCCGACGACTACTGGAACACACCGGTAGACGGCCTGCCGCCGCTGGCGCGCTCCAGCGCTTACGTTGCCGCCATCGGCGCCGACGCCGGCGTCCATGCCGACTTTGGCTCGGGCCTTTACGAAGGCTCGCCCATAGGTATTCCGTTCAACTTGGCGAATGCCGCCACGCCGCGCAGCCAAGTTGGCTTCGACTACGCGGGCGAAAGCGACCCGGGCCCCTACCCCATTCCGCTCAATCCGCTCATAGAGGGCGGTTCCGACCGCCACCTCCTGGTGCTGGAACGTAGCTCCTGCAAGCTCTACGAGCTGTACGACGCCGCGCCCACGGCTTCGGGCTGGCATGCTGGCAGCGGGGCCGTATTCGACATGCGCGGCTACCGGCTGCGTCCCGACGGCTGGACCTCGGCCGACGCGGCCGGGCTGCCTATTTTGCCGGGGCTGGTGCGCTACCAAGAAGTAGCGGCCGGAGAAATCCGCCACGCCATCCGCTTTACCGCCCCGCGCACGCAAAAGGCCTACTTGTGGCCGGCGCGCCACTACGCCTCGAGCGACCCAGACCCCAACCTGCCGCCCATGGGCCTGCGACTGCGGCTACGCGCCGACTTTGACGAAAGCGGCTTTGGGCCGCAGGCGCAGGTGGTGATCAGGGCGATGAAGAAGTACGGCATCGTGCTTGCCGATAACGGCTCCGCCTGGTTCATAAGCGGCGTTCCCGACGAACGTTGGGACAACGACGACCTGCACCAGCTGGGGCAGGTCAAAGGGCGTGACTTCGTGGCCGTGGACGCTTCGCGCCTGATGATTGAGGCGGACTCGAGCCGCGCCAGGCAAAAGTAAAGCGCTCCGGAAAGTCCGGAGCGCGCTTGGCGGGCCGCGGAGGACTCGAACCCCCAACCCCCGGTTTTGGAGACCGGTGCTCTGCCAGTTGAGCTAGCGGCCCCTACGCAACGGCGATTCTAGCACGCCGCCCCAGGGCGGGCAAGTTGTTGTAATTGGCCACTACATCTGAGACTCCCCGCTTCGGGGGAACCGGCTAATGCGCTGAGGAGGGTTTGAAACCCCTCAACAGGTCGAGGCCAGAGCTGGGCATGGCGCTCTTGCGGGTTACAAGCTGCTTGCCAATTTCAAAACCCCCACCCCGGCCCTCCCCGAAGGGGAGGGGGACCGTATCAGATGCGAGCCGCAAGCCGCGGGCCTTCCGTCTGCTACAAGCCACGATCCACAAGCTACAGGTCACATGCCGCTTTTCACCGATTCCCCCGGACGAGGTCGCCCCTGGCGGCCGAGATCCGGGGTCCATGCCGGAAGAGAAGCCGGGGTTAGGTTGCCGTAGACGTGTCGACGCTGGAACGTAGGGGAGGGTTTAAAACCCTCCCCTACCAGTAGAGAGCCGAAAGCTGGGCATGGCGATTCTACAGGCCACAAAC
>JALVWZ010000183.1 GCA_027023115.1 Thermaceae bacterium | reverse complement strand
CGGTAGTATTGTCGACTTCGACCTGCGGCTTTAGCACGCTTAACCCCCTTGCCAGCAGAATAACGCGACTGGGGCGGTCTTTATGTCCCAGTCGCTGGGGTAGTCGATGAATTTTGGTTCGCTTCCGACCCAACGGAGCCAACTACGGCTGCTATTATCCTTCGCCGTCTTCAGCGTCGGCGGCTTCTTTGGGCTTGAGGAGCGGGAAGAGAATCACGTCGCGAATGGAGGGTTGATCGGTGAGAATCATGGTCAGGCGGTCAATCCCCAATCCCAGCCCCGCCGCCGGCGGCATGCCGTGCTCGAGCGCCACCAAAAAGTCCTCGTCGTACTTGTGGGCTTCGTCGTCGCCGCCCTCACGCCGACGGGCCTGCTCGGCGAATCGCTCCCTTTGGTCTAGCGGGTCGTTCAGCTCGGAATAGGCCGGCGCCAGCTCCATGCCCGCTACGAAAAGGTCCCAGCGTTCGGTAAGGCCGGGCTTGGAGCGGTGCTTCTTGGCCAGCGGGCTGATGGCCGCGGGAAAGTCGTAGACGAAGGTCGGGTCTTGCAGGGTTTCTTCGACGTAGATCTCGAACAGCTTGTCGAGGAGCTTGTAGCTGGGAACGTCGATCAGCTCCGGGTGCTTGGCGTCGGCCCAGATGCGCAGGCGGTCCAGGTCGAGCGGATCGAAGTCGATGCCGGTTTTCTCCACCAGGGCCTCGACGAAAGACACCCGCTTGAAGGGGCGCGAAAAGTCGAGCTGGCGCCCCTGGTACTCGATCAGCGCGCCACCGTTCAGCTCCTGCGCCATACCCGAAAGCAGCTCTTCGACCATCCGGGCCATGTCGTCGTAGTCGGCGTAGGCCCAGTAGGCCTCGAGCATGGTGAACTCGGGGTTGTGCTGGGCGTCTATTCCCTCGTTGCGGAAGACCCGTCCCAGCTCGTATACCTTTTCGTAACCGCCCACCAGCAGCTTCTTGAGGGGCAGCTCCAGGGAGATGCGCAGCTCGAACTCGCGGCCCAGGGCGTTGTGGAAGGTCTTGAAGGGACGGGCCTCGGTGCCGCCGGCGGTCTGCAGGATTACCGGAGTTTCGACCTCGAGAAAACCGCGTTCCTCCAGAAACGAGCGGATGTGGCGAACCACCGCCGCGCGCTTGCGAAATACCTCGCGCACCTCGGGGTTGACGATCAGGTCCAGGTAGCGCTGGCGATAGCGAACTTCCTTGTCTTTGATACCGTGCCACTTGTCCGGCAGCGGTCGCAACGCCTTGGCCAGCGGTTGCCAGCGCTCAACGGCCACGGTCAGCTCGCCAGTGCGGGTGGTGAATACGCTGCCGCTTACGCCAACGAGGTCGCCCACGTCCAACTTTTTCAGGCGGTTGTACTCGGCCGTCGCCTGCTTGTTGAAGTAAAGCTGGATGCGGCCGCTCTCGTCGAGCAGGTGCGCGAACGTCACCTTGCCCATGCGCCGCAGGCTGACCAGCCGGCCGGCCAGGCTAACGCGCTCATCGGGCCAGGACTCTTCGGCGCCGGCGCCCTGATGTCGCTGCTGCAACTCGGCGGCGCTGGTGGTCTTTTCGTATCGATAGGGGTACGGTTCAAAGCCGGCCTCGACCAGCGCTTCCAGGTTGCGCAGGCGCTGGGCCGTTTGTTCGCTGTGCTCGCTCATCGTTCAGGCGCCCACCGAGAGGATGACGTAGCGCTTCTTGCCGGAGGGGGTATTGACCTTGACCTTCTCCCCTTCCTTACGGCCCAAAAGAGCACTGCCTAGCGGCGATTCGTCGGAGATGCGCATCGGGTCTGCCAGCACCGTCGCCTCGGCCGGGGCGACCAGCTGCAGGGTGATGCTCTCACCGGTTTTCTCGTCCTGCACCACGACTATCGAGCCGAGAGTGATCTTGTCGCTGGCGGCGCTTTCGATGATGACCGCGTTTTGCAGGATGTCCTCGAGCGACTCGACCCGCGCCTGGATCTGCGCTTTCTCGCGCTTGGCTTCTTCCAGGCCCGAGTCTTCGTAGTCTTCGTAGCTTTCCATCTGCTCCTGAAGGATGCGGGTGGCTTCCTCCAGGCGCTGCTTTTCTTCGGCCAGCTCCTGTTGCAGGCGCTCGTACCCCGCCTTGGTTAGTTTTACCTCGCGTGCCATACCGCCTCCTGTTTGCGTAAGAATCCGGGCCGGGCCCGGAACGTCAGGGTAGTATAACGCGCGCTCGCGCCCCGCTCAACAAAAGCTTTACGCGTAGTTATCCAAAACTTCACGCTTTTCAGCGCTTCGGGCTATAACCTGCAGGCGTGACCCGCTACGCCCTGGCGCTCCTCTTGCTCATCGCCGCCGGCTCTTACTACTTCGCCCACCTGCCGGTCCGGCAGCCTGCGCCCAGGGAGCAGGGGGTAGTCCTGGAGGACGTAACCATCCGTCTTTATCCACGCTCCGACCCGGACGCCGAGTGGATATTCCGCGCCGGCCGCATCGAGAACAACCCGGCGCGGCGCACTTCGAAGGCTGTCGACCTGAGCGAAGGAGCCCGCTACGTGAAAGGAAAGTTGGACCTGACGTTGAGCGCTCCCACCGTGACCATCGACCGCAACGACAACCTCACCCTTCCCTACGCCACCATCGAGATTCCCAAAGAGTGTTACACCATCCAGCTCGGCGGTCAGGGCCAGAAGCCGGTGCGCATCCTGCAGGATCGCGGCTTTACCGCGCCCACGTTTACCCTCAAAGGCCCCGGCATCTCCATCCACGGAGATGGCTTTCGCTCCGACTTCAAGCTGGA
>JALVWZ010000182.1 GCA_027023115.1 Thermaceae bacterium | reverse complement strand
CGATTGCGGCGTTACGCCTTGCTCCTTCGCCATAGGGCCTATCCTAACCCGAGAGGGGCGGGGGCGTTTGGCGGGAGAAGCAGCTCGTAGCTTGTGGGTAGGGTGCGT
Organism: Thermaceae bacterium; assembly: GCA_027023115.1. Classification (GTDB taxonomy): domain Bacteria; phylum Deinococcota; class Deinococci; order Deinococcales; family Marinithermaceae; genus Oceanithermus. Next base: position 11,582 of record JALVWZ010000182.1, on the reverse strand, counting down.
CATCCTCGCCCCATCTCCAACACCCCACCTCCTACACCCCATTCACCACCTACTCCCCCACACTCAGCTTGACGCGCACCGGTTGGTGGTCCGAGTAGGCGAAGTCGAGATTCTCGGTGTGCACCTCTTCCACCTTTACGTTGGGGCTCACCAAGAAGCCGTCTATCACGGTCACGTAGTTCACCCCCGGCTGCCAGGGGCGGTTCACGGCGCGATTGCTGGGGGTGGAGGCGTCGTAGGCCCAGGTCCAACCGGTCGGGGTCCAGCCCTTCGGGAAGGGCAGGTAGAACTCGGGGCGCGGGTCGCTGTGAGGGAAGGCGCGGTCGGGGTCCACCCCGGGGAGGATCAGGTTCCAGTCGCCGCCCACCACCACGTAGTTGCCCTTGGCGTACTCGCGGGTCATTACCTGCTTGATGTAGCCGAGTTGCTGCTCGCGGAGCTGGCCGGCGTCGAAGGCGGAGTTGTGGGTGTTGATCAACACCCATTCGTGGCCTCCGGGGGCGGGCAGGCGCTCGAGAATGAACATCCGGTCCAGCTGGGCGAGCTGCACCAAAAAGCTGTAGCTGCCGGGCAGCGAATGGCGCTCGGCGGCGGTGGGCCGCCAGCGGGTAAGCGTCATCTGGCCGGCCACCACCCGCCCCATCGGGCTGCTCAGCGGCAGCGGCACGAATGCCACGTCGTAGTTCTTGGCGAACACCCAGGCGTAGCCGGGCAGCGCCTTGGTGAGGTCATTAAGCTCGTTCACGAAGTGGATCCGCTTGGAGCCCCGATCCACCTCCTGCAGCATCACCACGTCGGCGGGGTGCTGCTTGACGTAGCCGCTAATTCCCGCCAGATAGCGCCGTACTTCGGCCTTGCTGGGCCAGCCGTGGCTGCCGCCGTCGAGGAAGAAGTCCTGCTCGGCTCCCAGGCCGGCGTAGCCGATGTTCCAGGTAAGCAGTTCCATTTCGGCAGGCGCGCCGTTTGCGCCGCCGCCGTGTATTTGCAACGCCTCCTGCGGCGGCGGCCGGTAGTCGGTGATCCAGAGCCAGGCCACCAAACCGCCAAACGCCAGCACAGCCAGCAGCAAGAGGCCGAAGACGAACTTGAGGACGCGCTTCAGGGTTGCCATGCCCCATGCTACCGGCTGCGGCGCATCAGCCGAGCAGCTTAAGCGCCTCCGCAGTCTCCATTACCCGAGCAAACTCACCGTGCAAGCTGGCCAGATTGATTCGATGAACTTCCTCGGCTGAGTAGGTATCGCCATTTGGCCCCTGGCGGTCGAAGGTGGCGGTGGCGTCGCCGACTACTACTACGTCAAAGCCCAGGTTGGCGCCCATGCGGGCGGTGGTAGAAACGCAGTGGTCAGTCGTCAGGCCGACTATCACCAAGCGCTCTATACCCACTTGGCGCAGGTAGCTCTCGAGGCCAGTACCAATGAAGGCGCTGTTGACCCGCTTGGCAAAGACTGGCTCACCGTGCAATGGTTCCGCAACCGACTTGAAGGCGTTGCCGGGGTTGGCTGGGTGCAGCGGTAGTTCCGGGTAACGTGAATCATGACGGACGTGCAGCACTGGCGCCGCCGCCTCCCGCCAAGCGGTTAGCAGGCGGCCTATCTTTGCTTCGGCCTCGGGGTTGTTGCGCCTACCCCAAATCGGGTCGTCGAACCCTTTTTGAACGTCTATCAGCAACAAAGCTGGTTTCACCGTCACCTCCTTGTGCTGAAGATTCTAGCCCCTACGGCGCCGCAGGGCGAGGTAGGCGAGGGTGGTAAGCAACCCGCCTGTGGCGATCATCGGGAAGACCGCCCCCAGGCCAAGGCCGGCGGCGACCACGCTGCCGAGCGGCGGCCCCAGCAGGCCGCCCATGTCCCAACTGGCGGTGAACAGGCTGAACGCCGAGCCGCGTAACTCCGGCCGCGCGGCGCGGGTGACGGCCACGATGTTGGCCGGCAGGTACACGCCGGCGCCGGCGCCCATGAAGAGCCCGGCCGCGAACGCCGCCGGCGGCAGGGGAAAGAGCCAGAGCAAGAAAAGGCCCATGGTGGCGCTGACGAAGCCCAGCAGCGACACCTTACCGGCCTCGTAGCGGTCGGCCAGATAGCCGCCGGGAACCCGAAAGACGACCGAAACCAGGCTGTAAAACGCCATGAACGCCCCCACCCAGGCGGCGCGGTAGCCAGCGGAACTGAGGACCAGCGGGTAGAAGGTCTGCAGGGTGGCAAAGACCGCGGCAAAGCCGGTGTTGGCCAGGGTGGAGGCCAGGATGGGGCGGCTGGCCAGCACCGCGCCAAAGTTGGCCCACCAGCTGTTTCGGGAAGGTTCTTTTAGGGTTTCGGGCACGCCCAGCGCCAAGAGCGGCAGCCAGGCCGCTTGCAGTAAGAACACCAGTAGCCAGACGGCCTTAAAACCCCAGAGGTCCACCACGAAGCCGCCCAGGGCGGTGCCGGTCATCACCCCAATTCCCAAAATCAGGTTGCGGGTGCCCATTACCCGGCCAATCAGGTGTTCCGGAACCAGGTCGCTGGTCATGGCCAGTGAGCTGGGGGCGAAGAGAGCAATGGCCGCTCCCTGCACGAAGCGCCCGACGAGCACCACCAGTAGCGGCCCCATGTAAAACAAGCCCGCCAGTGCCCCCAGCGCCAGGCCGATCAGGCTGGGCTTCTTGCGGCTCCAGCCGTCGGCCGCCCAGCCGCCGAAAGGTCGCAGCGCCAGCCCCGCCAGCGGCATCAGCGCCACCGCCCAACCCAACCAGGCGGTGGCCACGCCCTGCGACTTGAGATAGAGCGGCAGCGTGGGAACCGTCAGCCCGTAGGCCAAAAAGAATAGGAAAGTCGCCAGGTGGAGGTTCCAAACCGCTCGCACCCTGCCAGCATACCTGAAACTGACCCACGGGTCAGGAGCCTTCGGTTATGCTGGCCGCGTGCCGGGGTTACGTTTACTGCGCGCCCGGCAGGTGCTCGCCCGGTTGCAAGTTGCCCGCGCGCTCGAGGCGCACCACCCCACGCTGGCGGGCACGATACCGATAGGTGTGGACCTGCCCGGTAGTGACCTGGACGTGATTTGCGAAGCCTACGACCTGGGCCGCTTTGCCCGCTTGGTAACGAGCGCCTACGGCGCTCGCCCCGGATTTTTGGTCGGACATCGTTTGATCGGCGGCCTGCCTACGGTCGTGGCCCGCTTTTTCGCCTGCGGTTTTAGCGTCGAAATCTTTGCCCAGCCGCGCCCGGCCTGGCGGCAAAACGCGGTACGGCACATGCTAGTCGAGCGCCGTCTGCTGTGTTTCGGGGGCTGGTCGGCCGCGCAGGCGGTGCGCCGCTTCAAAGAGCAAGGCATCAAGACCGAGCCGGCGTTCGCCAGGGTCTTTGGGCTCGAGGGCGACCCGTACCGCAGATTGAGTGAGCTTTCCTGGCTCTCGGATGGCGACCTCGCCAAAGTCGCCGTGCAAGCTCGCTAGTTGCGGTATAGCGCGTGCCGGTCCCCGGAGCGGGGCGCACGTCGCAAGGTTGGGGAACGGCGGCCGGGCTATGCGGTCAGGGCAGGCGGTGGTAAACCACCATCCCCATTCCCGCGTAGCTAAGGCGCTCCTCGATTACCGCGCCGCTTTGGGGGTCTACCTCGAGGCTCTCGAACGGCGCTCCGTTTGCGCTCACCACCACCATTACCCCGCCGTTGGGCCCAGCACCGGCGACCTGAAAACTGAGCCCCAGGTCGGCTATCTCCAACAACGGATTCTGATTCAGCAGCGCCGGATGGAGGTAGTGGGGGCCCAGGCACGGCAAACCAGCCATCTGCGTTGGTGGCGTGTAGCCTTGCGTTCCGGTCGTGGTGATTTGGTAGCTGGCGAGCGGCGGGGAAGCCGCCAGCGGCGTTACGGTGAACACGCCGCCGGGGCTGGTGCCGCCTTGGAGAACGTAGAAGATCTGGTAGCGGGCGGCGACTCGAGCCGCCGGCGGGAAAGAGTTCAGGTTGGGCCAGGGCACCCGCCTTTTTCCAATCAAGACCTGGTGCACCGCCGCGCCGCGCCGCGGCCCCACGTTAGCGGGCGCCGTGTAGGTGCTATTGAGCTCGGTAATCAGGCCGCTTTGGGGGTCGTAACGAACCGCGTGTTTGGTAACGCCGTCCTGGTCCTGAATCACAACCCCGATCTGGCCCGGCGTCCCCATTACCTGCACGCCCGGAGGCGGTTGCTTCAGGAAGTTCCTGACCGCTTGCGGCTGAACGAAGAACGGCCCCGAGCTGCCGTCGTAGAGCACGCCCGGCTGGACGCTGAGGGTGGGGCCGGCGTCGCTTTGAGTGAGGATGAAGGAAAGCCCCCACGCCGTCTTGGGAGCCACCCTGGTTACCAGATAGGCGCTCCCCATTTGTCCAATTCCGTCGCCGTAAGTGACCAGGAGACCCGGCTGCATCCACCCGGGCCGGTCGAAGTTAGGCCCGGTCCTCGGCAGCAGCCCGCCGGTCTGGGCCAGGACCAAGCCTGGCCCCAATATGAAGAGCCAGATTAACTTTTTCATTTCACTTCATAGAATACCGCTATCGGCTAGGTAGTATGTCCCTGCTTCTCAATCTAATTTCTGCGAATGGCCTTTCAAACAAAAGGCTGGCATCGATAGGTGGGCAGGAGGTAGGTAGGAAGTGGGAGGTGGGGTGCGGGAAACGAAGCGGTGCGTGGTACTTGGTACGTAGTACGTGGTAGGTGGTGAATAGGATGTAGGTGGTGGGTTGTAGGAGGTGGGCGGGGCAGGTAACAGCATCGGCGTTTGGTACACGCAACACCAAAACCCCCTCCCAGCCCGCCCCCAAGGGGAGGGAGATTTGCTTCGTGGACCATAACTACAGGCATACTCACGTCTCCGCGCAGCTCGGGCGGACACGCGGGTCCGCCCCTACGGCAAATAAAACGCGCCACGCGCCACGAGCCAATTGCCAGTTTCAAAAACCTCCACCCCGGCCTTCCCCAAGGGGGTTTTGTTCCTCTACAGGCCGCAAACCGCCGGCGTCCCGTCAACTACAAACTACAATCCACGAGCCACGAGCCGTCCTCCTATCACCATCACCACGTACCAAGCACCACGCACCACGTACCCCTATGGCGAGATAACGCGCGTCGCAAGCCGCCGGCTACAAGCTGCAAGCAGCACCTGCACGACCGCAATCCGCCCAAGCGGCGGCGCTCCTTTCTCGTCCGACCCGAAAGCGCGCGTTTGTTGGCCCGCCAAGAAAAAAACCGTGGGAACGTGCCCCACGGTTTTAAGCCGGAAAAAGAGCCTACTTGCCCTTGCCGTTGACCTCGCGCTGGTGCGGCAGCGGGATGTACTGCACGCTGGGCTTGTTGCCGCGCGGCTGGGGGTAGAGGTCCATCAGCTCGTAGACCTCCTTGGGCATCTCGGTGCTCACCGGCAGGCCAAAGCCCTTGGCCTGGGTAACGTCTATCGGGTAGTCGTGGGTCCAGGTGCCCTGCGAGAGGATGGTGGCTACGTCTTCCACCTTCTCCTCGGGGATGGTGCCCTTTAGCAGGCCGACTACCGTTTCCTTGACCTGCTTGAGCGCCTTTTTGGAAACGTCGGCCAGGATCAGGGTGTCGTCGTCGATGTCTTTCGGGTCTTTTTGCTCGAGCACCTTGACTATGGAAGCCGCCGGCTTGTTGCCCAGTTGGGGGTCAACCGGACCCAGCACGGCGTTGTGGTCCATCACTATCTCGTCGGCTCCCAGGGCGATCAGAGTTCCGCCCGACATGGCGTAGTGGGGAACGAAGACGGTCACCTTGGCCGGGTGCCGTTTGAGGGCCTCGGCGATCTGCTCGGCCGCCAGGACCAATCCGCCCGGGGTGTGCAGGATCATGTCGATGGGAACGTTCTTGTCGGTCATGCGGATTGCCCGCAGAACCTGCTCGGAGTCGTCAATATCGATGAAGCGGGTCAACGGGATGCCCAGTAGGCTGATGGCCTCTTGCCGGTGGATGAGGGTTATCACCCGGCTCTTGCGCTTGCGCTCGAGCTGGGCCATCTTGCGGGCGCGGGCCGAGAAGAGGGCCTGTTGCTGGAAGTACGGGGTCATCATCGCGAAGATGATGAAGAGCCAGAAGAGCTGATTTATCCAATCACTGCCGTTCACTGTTGCACCTCCTAAAAGCCGTATATTCCGTGCCAGTACGGTTCGGCTTTGTAGTTACGCTTGGGTTTGAAGAAGTAGGTCAGGACGTATCCCACGGTAAAACCACCAACGTGCGCCCACCAGGCGACGCCGGGCAGCCCCATGGCGCCGTAGAGAAGCTGGATTAGAATCCAAAAACCGATGAAGAATGCCGCCGGGAACCAGAAGAAGATGGGTGGCAGAGGCCAAATGAGGGTCAGAATCCAGGCGGTCGGGAAGAGCAGGAAGTAGGCCCCGAGGACGCCGGAGATGGCTCCCGAAGCGCCGATCATCGGCGCCGTGCTGGCGGGCAGGAAGACGGCCTGGGTGAGGGCGGCGCCAATCCCGGCAAGCAGGTAGACGGTCAGGTAGCGGCCCGGGCCCAGGCGCCCCTCGACCGCCGGTCCGAAGATCCAGAGGAACCACATGTTGCCCAGGATGTGCTCGAAACCGCCGTGGAGGAACATGCTGGTGAAGATGCGGCCGAACTCGCCGGCGGGGTCGGCAAAGAAGGCCTTGGGCACGAAGCCGTAGTGGTAAACGACCCACTGGAAACCAGCCGGACCCAGGCTTACCTGCCAGAGGAAGACCGCCACGTTGAGGGCTATCAACAGTTTGGTTATCAGCGCCGGCCCGTGGTGGTGGATCGAGTCGCGTATCGGGAACACCTAATCGTTCTCCCTTCTGAGCACCAACCAGCCAAGGCTGGCGCCGGCGCGGGGCGCAAAGAGGACGTGGCGCGGCAGCGGGGTCGCCTCGAAGCGGCGAGCCAGCGCGGTTACCGCCGCTTCTATGCGCGCCAGCGCCAGCAAGCGGCCGCCTTGGGGGTCAGGCGTCCAGTAACCGGCCCGTAGCGGCCAGGGGGCCTCTTTGAGAACCCGCGCTTTCAACTTTTGATAAAAGCCCTGGCTGGCGGGCAGACCGCTAGCCAAGGCTTTGCTTTCGGCGGTGGCCAGGGCCTCGCTGTAGCTGCGCGCCGCCGCCGAGAGCCAGGTTTCCAGCTCCGGCGGCAGAGCGACGGCAGTATCGCTGACGCCGGCGAAGGTTTCGACCTCGCCGCGCCGGGCCACCTCGCTATGGCGGGTGTCGCAAACGAGGACCGGCTCGAGCTCCACCCCGGTCAGCTCGACGTCGGCGAAGGATAGCGCCGCCAGTTCCGGTTGCCGCTGCAACAGCGCCGCCTCCATCTCGGCGGCCAGGCCGGCGACGCTGCCCTTGTAGGCGTGCTGGACCAGCCGCCGCATCTCGGCGGCGAAGGCCTCGTCGCGGCGGACCGAGTAGGCCAGTGCCGCGGTCAAGAACGCCTCGCGCAGAGCTGCGCCGGGTAGATGAGGGCGACCCTGGCGGCGGGGAAAACCTTCTTCCCCCACCGCTAGCGGGCTGATGGTCTCGAGCCGGAACACGCTACACCTGCTTCAGGAATACTTCGGGGAACTCGAAGAGCACCCGGTCGCGATTGATGTCGGCGGCGTCCTGGAAGACCACCGAGGCGTAACCGGCGGCCTCGAGGCCGCGATACACCTCGGCCGCCGTCTTGCGGTCGAGCCCAAGCTGTTTTTCGATGAACTCGATGGCCTCTTCGGGGGCCTCGCTGCTGCTGCCGACGAAGCTACCCCACTCGCTCTCGATGAGGCGCGCAAGCTCTTGAAAAGAGACCGGTTTGCCGGTAAAGACCCAGCGCGGGCTAGTGCCGGGCAGGTGATGGGCGTAGCCCTCCTCCTCGATGCGCTTGGCCCAGCGGACCGCCTCGGCGTGGCTCAGGCCGGCCTTCATGAAGAGTGTCACCAGCGCGTCTCGCTCGCCCACGAGGCCGCTGGGGTAGGAGTCGGTGAGAAAACGAGCCAGCGCTGCCACGTCGCCGCGATCGAGCAAATCCTTGAGCTGTTCGAGATTGACCATGTGCTCCTCCTATTCCAGTTCTACCAGGCCGGAAACTTCTTCGCCCGGGTTCATGGCCGCGGCCGCCTCCAAAAGCAGCAGCCCCGCCTCGTTGACCGAGCTGCGTCCGACGAAGCCGGCGGCGCGGGCCGCCTCGAGGGCATTGTCGAACACGTCCTTGGGGAGGCCGCTGTACTCGAGGGCCTCCTTGACGTTGCGCGGCAGGATGCGGACTCGCTTCTCCTTGACGTAGAGGTTGCCCACCGCCCGCAGGGCCTCGATCAAGCGGAAGATTATCGGGTTTACCGGGTTGCCGAACCCCTCGGGCACGCCCGCCAGGGCGCGGTCGAGCAGCTCGCCGGCCTTGGTCTCGACGACGTTACCGTCGGGCAGGCGGTCGATCAGGTGACGCGCCTCCAGCTTTTCCAGCGCCCAGCGGATGCGCTCGGGGTCCAGCTTTTTCTCGAGCGCGGCGTAGACCTCGCTCTCGCTGAGGCCGCGGGCGGGGATGGCGTGGAAGACCTGCAGTTCGTACTTGGAGAGATGGGGTTGGCGCTGGACGTGCTCGGCCAGTTGGGCGTAGAAGAGGCCGGAGCTGGTCGGCTCGGCGCTCCCGACCAAGCCCTGCTGGCGGGCCTCGTTCCACCAGCCGTGGCCCGGCGCGGAGAAGCTGCGGCGGGTCATGGTAATCGCCTTGACCGCGGTGGCGCTAACGTCGCGCCGGTTTTGCTGCTGGTCGTCCAGAACTTCCTCGCCCCAGCCGGTCAGGTAGAACACCTCTTTGCCCTTGTCGTCCTCGCCGGTCTCGATCAGCTCGAACGACTCCAGGCTGGCCAGCGCCTCGCGCAGGTCGAAGTTCTCGTCGTACCAGCGCGCCAGGTCCTTGGCGCCCGCGAAGCGCTCGGCGATCAGGCGGAACTTTTGCGGCATCTCGTTCAGCTTGCGGCCGTACTTCTCGAGCAGCGCCTTGTACTCGGCGACCTTGCGGTCTATCATCGCCCGCCGGAGCACCGCGAAGGTGGGCCGTTCCTCGGGGTTGGTCTCTTCGGCCTTGCGCCACTGCTCGGCGATGGTCTGGAGCACCTCGGCCTCCTCGGCCTCGATGGCGAAGCTCCAAACCTCGGCACGGGCGCCGTCCTGCCAGAGCCGGAGAGCTTCCAGCGCCCACTCGCCGGCGGGCAGCAGCTCACCGGCGGGGCCGACGTAACCGAGCGCCTGCAAGGTGGCCAGACCGGCCTCGGTGGCCTCGCCGCTGTCCACGTAGTCGGCCAGGGCCCAGAGGATGTCGCTGGTCAGCACGTCGCCCTCGCCCCAGCCGCCGGTCTCGAGCGCCTTCTTGACCGCCTGACCGAGGCCGGTAAAGGCGAAGACGTCGGAGTTGGGCAGGGAGTAGGCGATGAGGCGCATCGCCTCCAGGCGGTGTTCGTCGTGTGACGGCGTGGGCAGCTCGCTGGCGGGAGCCGGTCCCAACGGCAGCTTGCGGATGGCGGCGGCCAGCTCGGAGCCTATCTCCAGGCCCGGCTCGGCGGCGCGGTAGATCTCCAGCACCCGCCGACCGGCGTCGGAGAGGTCGTAATACTCCTTCTTGCTTTCGCGGTCGCGCACCCGCAGCGCCAGACCGCGCTCCATCAGCGCCTCCACGGCGTCCGGCCCGACGCGCCCGACGCGCTCGGCGGCCTCGAGCATGGCGATGACCTCACTACCGAGCCAGCGCCAGCCCGCGGACCAGTCGGCCGGCGCGGCCAGCCCGCGTGCCTCCAGGACGGCGTAGTCGCCGCCCTCGTCGTCGCTGCGGGGCTCCGGGCCCTGCTCGATGAGCTCGCGCAGCACCATGGTCAGCTCGCGTCCCAAGTAGGTGGGCACCAGCCTGACCGGCGTGCTGAAGCGGGCCAGGCCGGCCAGCTCCAGCTCTACGAAGGTCGGTTGGTCAACCTCCTCGAGCGGGGTGTAGGGTTTTTGCGCCTCTTCGTCTGCCAGCAGCCTTTCCAGCGCCAGCGCATGCTGTTTCTTGATTATCATTTGTCCCTCCTTCTCCCAGTCTAGTCTAGTGCGGCCAGCAGGCCCTCGACGTGTTCGGCCAAGCCGGCCTCGAGCAGCTTGATGGTAGGCAGGAGCCAGGTGACCGTGTAGCGGTCGTCGCCGTCCTTGTTCTTGCCAAAGTAGACCAGCGTGAAGCGGCCCACGCCGGCCCGCTTCTTGATGGCGGCGGCTCCTTCACGCAGGGCGCGGCGCATCTTCGGCGGCAGCGCTTCGAAGCTCCAGGCCTTGCCGCGGGTGCCGCGGCTTTGGATGAACTCGGTAGTCAAGCCGCTAGAGTGGAAGGCCTCGAGCAGCTTGCCCCAACCGCGCTTCTTGAAGTAGGCGAGCAGCAGCTCGGCGGCCGGCAGCGCGAACAGCTCGCTCTCTTCGCCGTTGCCGGTGCGGTAGTAGAGCCGAGCTACGCCACGCCGCTCTTCGTTGCTGACCCGCACCAGCAGGCGGGCGCCGCGGGGCAGCTCGTTTAGAACTTCCTTTACCTCGAAGCTCTCGCCACGCTCTTCGTAAACGTCGCCAGGGGCGCGGCCTGCGGCCTGGTCGGCCACGAACACCGCCGGTTCTCCCTGGCGGAGGCCGGCGATCAGGTCGAACCCCCAGGCCTTGAGGTTCTTGAGCTTGATCTCCAGCTCGGCGGGGATCGGGCCCCACACCTCGCGCACGAAGGTGTTGACTGCTACTTGGTGTTTGGCCGCCAGTTCCTCGGCGGTCAGCTTTTTGGCTTTTTTCATTCGTTCCTCCTCGCTTCCTTCTCCATGTCAGGTGATATAGACAGGATACTGCATGTATATTGATTGCACTATTCGCGTGAAATGTCAACCATATATCTCATGTAGCTTGATACTACAATGTTCAACCGAGGTGATAATGATGAAGCAGTATCGTTCGGGAAACGTGCAGGCCGTAGTTATCTGGACCTTGGTCATAGCCCTCTTGCTGGGATTCGCCATCGGCAGCTTTAGCGCCGCTTCGCGGGCGCGCGCCGCGGTTGCCGACGCCGAGGCGCTGGCGGCGGGCATAGCGCCCTCGCCGGTGGTCACTTCGGCTCGCTACGACAAGGCCAACGAGGCGCTGGTGTTGCGGGTATTCAACCCGGGTTTGGTGCCGCTGCGGCTGATCGACCAAAGCCTGGTGTTCAAGCCGGGCGCGGCCAGCAAGCAGGAGGCCTACGCGCTGGCGGCGGTGCCTTTGGGCATTGACCTGGCTCCGCTGTCGGTGGTGGAGGTCAAGCTGGATCTCAAGCCCAAGTCGGAAAAGCTGGAAGTCGGCGACGTACTGGCGGCCTCGATTAGTTATGTCCACCCTTATTCAAAAGACTTCTACACCCTGACCCACGTCTTCTCGGTGACCAAGGAAGCGGCCGCCGGCAAGGAGCAGAAGGAACCCAAGCAGCCGCAGATGAACAAGCCCAAGCAGGAGAAGGGAGGCAAGTAAGATGACCGTCTTACTGGCCATTTTGTGGTGGCTGCTCCTCTTCTTGGCGGCCTGGGGGCTGGCGGTGGGCATTGCCTTTGCCACCCCGCAGGAGCTGGCCATGTTGCTGGGCTTCGCCGGCTTCAT
>JALVWZ010000181.1 GCA_027023115.1 Thermaceae bacterium | reverse complement strand
AGGCGGCTCGACGGGCTGGTGGTGGACGAAGCAGGCCGGGAGCGCTATCTGGAGATGAAGTCGGCCACCCACGTCCGGGCGGGGCGGGCCTGCTTTCCCGACGCTCCCTCCGAGCGGGCGCGGGCGCACCTGGCCCTGCTCAGGGAACACGGCGGGGTGCTCGTCTTTGCGGTCTTGCGGGCCGACGCCGCCTCTTTCGGCCCCTGCCCGGTGGACCCGGAGTTTGCCGCCGAGCTGTGCGACGCCGTGCGAGGCGGCCTTTTGGTGCGGACGGCGCGCGCCCGCGTCAGTCCGGCCGGCCTCGTCTGGGACGCGGAGCTGCCTCTATACTGTTAGCGTGACGTTTGGGAGGCCCGCTTGATACCCGAAGGAACCCGATACCATCTGCCCCCGGAGGCGGCGGCGCGGCTCGTGCTGCTCGAGCGCTGGCGCTCTCTGTTCAACTCCTGGGGTTACGACCCGGTAGAGCTGCCCGCCCTGGAAGGCTTCGACCCGGGGCACCCGCTGGCGGAGCGCGCCTTCAAGCTGGTGGACAAGAGCGGCCGCGTTCTCGCCCTGCGCTCCGAGTTCACCACCGCGGTGATGCGCATGGTAGCCAGCGAGCGCCTGCAGGACCGCCTCTACCGCTTTCAGTACGCCGGTAAACTCTGGTTGCGCGACAGCGAGGTGGGTCTGGGAAGGATGCGCGAGTTCGTGCAGGCGGGGGTGGAGGCGGTGGGAGCCTCGAGCCCGCGCCTCGACGCCGAGCTGCTCGAGCTCGCCTGGGAGGCGCTCAGAGCAGCGGAGCTCCCCGGCGCCCGCCTGGAGGTGGGTATGCCGGCGCTGGTGGCCGACCTGCTGGCCGCCACCGGTTTGGAGGAACGGCAGCGGGCCCGGTTGCGCGCCGCCATCGAGCGTAAGAACACCCCGGAGCTGGCGGAGCTGCTGGAGGCCAGCGCGGTGACGGGCGACGTAGCCAGAGCCATATTGGCGCTGCCCGACCTCTACGGAGGTCCCGAGGTGTTGGCAGCGGCGCGCCGGCTCCCTCTCGGCGAGGCGGCCCGGCGCGACCTGGACTGGCTGGACGAGGTTCTAAACGCGTTGCCGGCGGAGCTGGAGGTGCTCTTAGACCTGGGTCTGGCCCGCGCCTACGACTATTACAGCGGTATTCACTTTCGCGCGTATACGCCTGACTTTGGCCTGCCTCTCTTGGGCGGCGGCCGCTACGACGGCGCTGCCGGGGTGGGGGCCGCCGGCTTTGCGCTGGGGCTGGAGAGGGTGCTCGAGGCCCGCGGCCTGCCCCGCGAGTTAAACGCTCCCGACGTGCTGGCCTGCGACGCCGAAACGGCCCGCTCCCTGCGCGCCCAGGGGTTGCGGGTGGAGCTGGCCTGGACCGACGACCCGGACGAGCTGCGCGCCTACGCCCGCGCCCGCGGCATAGGCCGCATCGTGGGTCCGCAAGGCGAGGTGGAACCGTGAGCTTCGCCGGTTTTGAGCTGACCGTGGCGCTGCCCAAGGGGAGGATGATGGCCAGCGCCTACCGGGCGTTCGCCGCCGCCGGCGTGGAGCTGCCCGCCGCCAGGGGCGAGCGCGACCTCTGGCACGGCGACGGCAAGCTGGCGGTGCTGGAGCTGCGCGGGGCCGACGTGCCGACCTACGTCGATCTGGGCATTGCCGACGTGGGCGTGGTTGGTCGTGACGTGCTGCTCGAGGCAGGGCGCAACCTCTATGAGCCTGTTGACCTGGGCTTTGGCGTCTGCCGGCTTTCCCTGATCCGCCGCCCCGACGACGACGCCCCCATTCGCCGTATCGCCAGCAAGTACCCCCGCTTCACCCAGGCCTGGTTGCGTCGCCGTGGTCAGGTGGCTGACGTGGTCAAGTTGCACGGTAACGTCGAGCTGGCGGCGCTGGTAGGCTTGGCCGACGCGGTGGTTGACGTGGTGCAGACCGGTAGCACGCTGCGCGCCGCGGGCCTCGTCGAGGTGGAGGTGCTGGCCCGCTCTAGCGCCCGGCTGGTCGTCAACCCAAGCGCCCTCAAGCTCAAGCGGGAGCTGATCCACCCGCTAATCGAAAAACTGCGCCAGGTCAAAATAAACGACTAGTGCATCCTGCCGCTTTCGTTTTGTAGCTTGCCAGCGGCCAGGGCCGCTATAACCGCTTCTATGGAGCTCAGGTTGGTGAGCGCCACCCGCAGGCCGGCGGCCTCCATCGCATTAACTGCACCCCTGCCCATGCCGCCGGCGATCAGAACCTGGCAGTCGGCTATTTGGGCGGCCATGGCGGCGTGGCGGGTAGCCGCCGCCGGGCCGGTGCCGTGCTCGTGGCCGTGTTCATGGCCATGTCCGTGATGGTGCTGGTTACCGGCGGCGTGGGGCGTGGCGCGCGGCCGCAGTTCGCGGTTTACCGCCTCGCCGTCCGCAAGGGTGACCACCAGGTAGTAAGCGGCCCGGCCGAAGTGCTGGGCGACGGTCCGGCCGTCGTCGGTGACTATGGCCACTTTCGTATGGCTTTGAGTAGCGCTCATGCAGTCAGCATAGCGCCCGCGCGGCGCGGATGCGTTGGTAGGCGGGCGAGCCGGGTTCCACCACGCGGCCGAAACGCCTGGCCGAGCGCCTGCTAGAATGCCCTCGTGACGCCCGAGCGCTACCGACGCCTCAGGGACGTGTTGGCTAGGCGCCAGCCCGACCTGACGGTACTGATGGAGAACGTCCACAAACCCCACAACCTCTCGGCCATCCTGCGCACCGCCGACGCGGTGGGCGTCTACGAGGCCCATGCGGTCAACCCC
>JALVWZ010000180.1 GCA_027023115.1 Thermaceae bacterium | reverse complement strand
GGGGTGTAGGAGGTGGGGTGTGGGAGATGGGGCGAGGATGACGCACCCTACCCACAAGCTACGAGCTGCTTCTCCCGCCAAACGCCCCCGCCCCTCTCGGGTTAGGATAGGCCCTATGGCGAAGGAGCAAGGCGTAACGCCGCAATCGCAAGACTTTAGTCAGTGGTACATAGACGTCATTCAAAAGGCCGAGCTGGTCGACTACGGCCCGGTGCGCGGCACCATGGTCATGCGCCCCTACGGCTACGCGCTGTGGGAGAACCTGCAACGCGAGCTGGACCGGATGATCAAGGAGACCGGGCACCAAAACGCCTATTTCCCGCTCTTCATTCCCATGAGCTTCTTGCAAAAAGAAGCCGAGCACGTCGAGGGCTTCGCCCCCGAGCTGGCCGTGGTCACCCACGCCGGCGGCGAGGAGCTGGAAGAGCCGCTGGCGGTGCGCCCCACCAGCGAGACCGTGATTGGCTACATGTGGTCCAAGTGGATCACCAGCTGGCGCGACCTGCCCGTGTTGATGAACCAGTGGGCCAACGTTGTCCGCTGGGAAAAGCGGCCCCGCCCGTTCTTGCGCACCACCGAGTTCCTCTGGCAGGAGGGGCACACCGCCCACGCCAGCCGCGAGGAAGCAGAGGAAGAAACGCGGCGCATGTTAAGTGTTTACGCCGAGCTGGCCCGCGAGTTCGCCGCGTTGCCGGTCTGGGAAGGCATGAAGAGCGAGAAGGAGAAGTTTGCCGGAGCCGTCTACACCACCACCATCGAGGCGATGATGCGCGACGGCAAGGCTTTGCAGTCGGGCACCAGCCACTTCTTGGGGCAGAACTTCGCGCGTGCGTTCGAGATTACCTTCCAGGACCAGGACCTGGAAGAAAAGTACGTCTGGACCACCTCCTGGGGGCTTTCCACGCGCATGATCGGCGCCATCATCATGGCCCACGGCGACGACAAGGGCCTGGTGCTGCCGCCCAAGCTGGCCCCGATACAGGTGGTGATCGTACCCATCTACCGCAAGAACACCCGCGAGGTGGTGCTGGAAGCGGCCCGCGAGCTCAAGCGCGAGGTTTTGCGGTCGGGCGTGCGCGTTCACCTGGACGACCGCGACCAGTACAGCCCCGGCTACAAGTTCAACGAGTGGGAGCTGAAGGGCGTGCCGCTGCGAATCGAGATTGGCCCGCGCGACGTCGAAGCCGGCCACGCGGTGCTCAAGAGCCGCCTCGGCGGCGAAAAGGAGTTCATCGGCCTGCGCGACCTGCCCGGGCTGCTCCCCGAGCGGCTCGAGGCGTTCCACCGGGCGCTCTTCGAACGGGCGCTCGATTTCAGAGAAGCGCACGTCAAGAAGGTGGACGACTACCAGGCCTTCAAAGAGCAGGTAGAAACCGGCTTTGCCGCCGCCTTCCACTGCGGTGACGCCGCTTGCGAAAAGGCGATTCAGGAAGAAACCAAGGCCACCACCCGGCTGATTCCCTTCGACTTCCCCGAAGAGGAGGGCGTCTGCATCCGCTGCGGCAAACCCGCCGCCTATGGCAAGCGGGTGCTCTTCGCCAAGGCCTACTAACCGGCTACCGAACAGCGTGGCCGCCAGTTGATGACGTGCAAAAGGTCGTTTTCGAAGGCGGCGGCGCTCATGTAGGGCCCGGGGTGAAAGCCGATTATGGTGCCGTCTTTGCTGATGTAGACGGTGGTGGGCTTCATGGTCACCCTGAAGGCGGCGGCGACGCTGGCGGTGGCGTCTTGCACCACCGGGAACGTCCAGCCGTGCTCTTTTACGAAGTCTAGGGCCAGGGTGGTAATGTCTTGCACGTCCACGCCAATTATCGTCAACTGCTCGCCATAGGCCCGCTGCGCCTGCGCCCAATAGGGAGCCTCCAGGCGGCAGGGCGGGCAGTTGGTGGCCCAGAAGTGAAGGGCTATCGGCTTCTTGCCCAGGTATGCGGCCAGGTCGAACGGTTTACCCTCGAGCGTCTTGCCGACGACGTTCGGCGCGGGCCTGCCCACCACGCCGGCGGCCAAAGCGACGGCCAGCAGTAACGGCAGCAACACCAGCAGCTTCTTCACGGCCTACCTCACTTCGCCTGGTTGGCGGCCACCAGGAGCGGGTCCCAAACCGGGCTGAAGGGCGGCGCGTAGGCCAGGTCGAGGGCACGCAGGTCTTCCACCGTGCCCCGCTGGTGCAAGAGCGCCGCCAGCGCGTCTATCCGCAGCGCGTCGTTCGAATGACCCACCAGCTGCGCGCCCAGCAGGCGGCCGCTGCCCTCCTCGTAGACCAGCTTGACGTGGAAGGGGTGAGGGTTGGGGTAGTAGTGGGCGCGGTCGGCCGACTTGATCCAAACGCTCTTGGCCGCAAAGCCGGCCTGTTTGGCGGCGGCTTCGGTAAGGCCGGTGAAGGAAATGGAAACGTCGAAGACCTTGGTGATGGCGCTGCCCACCACTCCCTTGAACGCGGCTTTCTTACCGCCAATCACGGTGCCGGCGGTGCGGCCGTGCTTGTTGGCCACGTCCCCCAGCGGCAGCCAGTAGGGCTCGCCGGTTATAAGGTGCGCGCTTTCGGCCACGTCGCCGGCGGCCCACACCCGGGGCAGGTTGGTGCGCAGCTCGGCGTCCACGGCGATGGCGCCGGTGGGCCCGGTGGCCACGCCAAAACTGCGCGCCAGCTCCGCGTTGGGGCGGATGCCCACCGAAAGCAGCGCCAGCTCGGCGGGCACCTCGCCGGCGCTGGTGCGGACGGTTTGCAGACGGCCGTTGCCGCCAAATCCCTCCACCCGCACGCCGGT
>JALVWZ010000179.1 GCA_027023115.1 Thermaceae bacterium | reverse complement strand
TTTGGGGGCGCGGCGCGCTCGACATGAAGGGCGCCGACGCGATGTACATCACCGCCCTGCTCGAGGCCCACGCCGCCGGCGAGCTGGCCGGCGACGTGCTGCTGGCTTTAGTTAGCGACGAAGAGGCCGGCGGTGAGTACGGCGCCGGCTGGTTGGTTAGCGAGCACGCGCAGCGCTTCGCCGGCATCAAACACGCTCTCGGCGAGTTCGGCGGCTTTAGCTTAGAGATTGCCGGTAAGCGCTTTTACCCCATCATGGTCGCCGAAAAACAAATCTGCTGGCTCGAGCTGACGTTTACGGGCCCGGGCGGACACGGCTCCCTCATTCACAAAGGCGGCGCGATGGCAAAGCTGGGACGGGCGCTGACGGCACTCGACCAAAAGCTGACAGCGGTCCATATAACCCCGGTGCTGGAGCGAATGTTCCGCGAAATAGCCGCCGGCCTCACCGGCGCCGCCCGCGCCGGCATTTTGGCGGCGCTAAAACCAGCCCTCAGCGACCGCGTGCTGACCTCGCTCGGCGAGGGCGGCCGCGCTTTCCAGCCGCTCTTCCACAACACCGCCAACGCGACCATCGTCCACGGTGGCGAGAAGATAAACGTAATTCCTTCCGAGGTAAAGCTGCAGCTGGACGGCCGCTTGCTGCCAGGCTTCGAACCCCAAGACCTTATCGCTGAACTGAAGGGTCTCATCCCCGTTCCCTTCGAAGCCCGCGTGGTGCGTCACGATCCAGGCCCGAAAGAGGTTGACTGGACCCTCTACCCGCTCCTCAAGCGGACCCTGGAGGAAGCCGACCCCCAGTCCACGGCGGTGCCGCTGCTGCTCTCGGGCGTTACCGACGGTCGCTACTTCGCCCGTTTGGGAATCCAGACCTACGGTTTCACGCCAATGAAGCTACCCAGCGGTTTTGCCTTTACCAAGCTGATTCATGCGGCCGACGAGCGCATTCCGGTAGAGGCGCTCGAGTTCGGGGTGGACGCGCTGAAGCGTTTCTTCCGCGCCTACGGCAACGATTAACGCGCTCCCGCGCCGCTGGAACGTATACTAGTGCCATGCTTAGCTGGCTCGATGTCCTGGCTATCACCGTGGCGGCATTCGCCACCGCCCTCGGCGTGCGCCGCGGCGGAGGCTTTTTTCTATCCCTGCCGCTGGCGGTGGCGCTCTACTGGCTGGGTCTCGACTACGTCCCCTCCTCTACCTGGCTGCCGCTCTTGGGAATAGCCAGCGGACTGGTGGCCACCCTGATTGGCGGTTTTCTGCCGATCACACTGCCTTACAAGCTTGACGGCGTACTGGGTGGCATAGCCGGCTTTTTTTGGGGAGCGGTGCTGGCGGTTACCCTTTGGGTCGGCTTGCCCTCAGAGTACAGCCCCGCCACCGGCGCCATCCGCTACCCCTCGCTAAGCACTCCGCCGCTGGTGCAGGACGCGGTAGCCTCCAGCTCGCTGGCGCCCAAGCTGTTCACCATCGTTTGGCAAAACCCGCTGGCGCGCCGCTTTTTTCTGGGCGTAAAAGAATCTCCCCAACACTAGTCGTAGGGTTCAAACACGTTGTTCACGCCCCTCCTGTCGCCACGGGCATCTTCCCTCGTCGTCTCAGTGGAAGTTGGGGGCCAAACCGTTTCAGAAATCGCGTTTAAGACTTTGCGCCGTCACCATTGTTTCTTACGACACGCGCGAGCGACAGAGACTGCGCCGGTCTGAACCGGCTCGCTTGGCTGGGATGACGAAACAGCGGCCTGTAGCCCGTGGCTTGTGGCCTGTGGTTGCGGCTCGTGACTCGTGGCGCGTGTTATCTCGACGTAGGGGCGGACCCGTGTGTCCGCTCCGTGGTGCTTGGTACGTAGTACGTAGTTCGTGGTGAAGGTGACGGGACGGCCCGCAGCGCGTAACTCGTGGCGGGCAGGGCGGCGTCGACAGAGTCTTGGCGGTTCGTGCGGCATGGACCCCGGATCTCGGCCTGCAGGGCCGGCCTCGTCCGGGGAATCGAGAAAACCAGCTTGTGGCCTGTAGCTTGTGGCTTGTAGTAACGTTTCGCCGCTTGTGGTTCGTGGTTTCAAGACGACTCGACGCCTGCGGCTCGCGGTTTGTAACAAAGTAAATCTCCCTCCCCTTCGAGGAGGGCCGGGGTGGGGGTTTTTGAAACTGGCAAGTGGCTCGTGGCTTGTAGCCTGTGGAAATGCTGCAATACATTGCTTCGCGAGCTCCTAACGTTGCTCACCCACTTCCCACACTCCACACCCTACATCCCGACGAACAACCCCCCCCCTCCGGCCTGCGGCCGCCTCCTCCGTAGGGGGAGGCAGAATAGGCACGTGGCCTGTAGCTTGTAGCCCGTAAAAGCGCCATGCCAGGCTTTCGACTCTCTGGCGGCAGGGGAAGGTTTCAAACCTTCCCCTACGTTCCAGCATTTACACGTAAGAGATAACAGAACATCGGCTTCTCTTCCGGCATGGGCCCCGGAACTCGGCCGGAGCTGCCGGCCTCGTCCGGGGAGTCGCTGAAAAGCAGCCTGTGGCCTGTAGTTCGTAGCCTGTGGTTGGTCAATTGATGGTAGCCATAGCCTTGGCGTCGCCCCCTGCATGGACCCCCGTTCTCAACTGGCGGGGCCAGCCTAGTCAGGAGAGTCGGTATTTAAGTCAATGAAAAGGTGAAGACGAGTCCCCGGCCAAGGGTGCTGAGCACCCGCGAGCCGGGGCCCATGCCGCGCCATTAATCCACGGCTTGGTTACTGCAAAACAACGCCCCCTCCCCTTGGGGGAGGGCCGGAG
>JALVWZ010000178.1 GCA_027023115.1 Thermaceae bacterium | reverse complement strand
TGGACTGGGTGATGGTAGGCCGGTCGGCCTCCACCCAGCGCCAGGGGTAGTCCCACACCGCCCGGCCTACCATCACCCCGTCCACGCGCTGCAGGTGCTCCTCCACCTCCTCGAGGCTGCCCACTCCTCCGTTGAGGACGACCGTCAGCTCGGGGAAATCGCGCTTCAGGCGGTAGACCTTTTCGTATTCCAGCGGCGGCACGCTGCGGTTGGCCTTCGGGTCGAGCCCGGCGGTCCAGGCCTTGCGGGCGTGGACGACAAAGACCCGCGCCCCGGCGCCGGCCACCGTCTCCACGAAGCGGGCCAGAAACCGGTAGCTGTCGAACTCGTCCACGCCGGTGCGGTGCTTGATGGTCAGGCTCAGGCCGGTTTCGGCGTGGACGGCGCGCCAGATCTTTGCCACCAGCTCGGGCCGCTTCATCAGCGAAACCCCGAAACCTCCTTTCTTGACGCGCTCCGAGGGGCAGCCGACGTTCAGGTTCAGCTCGTCGTAACCCCAGGGTCGGGCGATGGCAGCCGCCCGCGCCGCCAGCGCGGGCTCGGCCGAGCCGATCTGCAGGGCCAGCGGGTGCTCGGCCGGGTGGAAGTCCAGATGACGGGCCGGGTCACCGTGGATAAGGGTGCGGTCCACCACCATCTCGCTGTAGAGCCGGATGCGACGGCTGATGAGGCGCAGCAGATAGCGGAAGTGGCGGTCGCTGCGCTCCATCATCGGTGCCGCGCTGAGGGCGTAGGCGCCGTTCATGATCGCTCTAACGGCGGCCCCACCCGCCGCGGCTCGCGGAAGCGAATCTGCTCCCACTCCCCCTCCTCTATGACCTCCAGCTCCGGGTTGAGCCGCCGCAGGTAGGCCAGCACGTCCTGGACCAGGTCCTCGGGGGTGCTGGCGGCCGAGGTGATGCCGACGCTGCGCGCGTCGGCGAACCACTCCTCGCGCAAGTCGGCGGCGGTGTCGATCCGGCGAGCCTGGGTAAGGCTACTGGCTATCTCGAAAAGGCGCATCCCGTTGGAGGAGTATGAGCTGGTGAGCACCAGGAAGAGGTCCACGTGCGGGGCGATCAGTTTTACCTGGTCCTGGCGGTTCTTGGTCGCGTAGCAAAGGTCGCTGCGGCTGGGCTGGACCAGCTTGGGGAAGCGGCGCTTGAGGATCTCGATGGTCCGGTCGGTGTCGTCGACGCTGAGGGTGGTCTGGGTAAAGACGGCCACCTTTTCGGGGTCGGGCACCGTGACCGTGCGCGGATCGGCCAGGCGCGGGTCGCTGCCGACGTGGGTGTGGACGGCCACCAAAATGGTGCTCTCGGGGGCCTCGCCGAGGGTGCCGCGCACCTCCTGGTGGTCGGCCGAGTCGCCGATGAGCAGCACCGTGTAACCGCGGTCGGCGTAGAGCCGCGCCTCGGAGTGAACCTTGGTGACCAGCGGGCAGGTGGCGTCCACGTAACCCCAGCCCATGCGCAGTACCTCCTCACGCACGCTGGGGGGAATACCGTGGGCCGAGAAGACGATGGTCCGCGCCAGCTTGTGTTTCTTCTCCAACTCAGCGATCTCGCTCAGGTCCTCGACTATGTGGACTCCGTGGCGCCGGCGCAGGCGCTCGACCACCACGTCGTTGTGGACGATGGAATGATAGACCACCAGGTCGCCCTCGCCTTTCAGCTCAGCGGCGGCCCGCTCCACCGCGTTGATGGCCATCACCACGCCGGCGCAAAAACCGCGCGGCTTGGCCAGATAGACGCGCTCTACCACGCGGCCATTCTAACAAAGCCCCCTACACCCCGTAAGTGTATTTAGATACAGCTACAACGTATATATCGATAAACATACCGACAATATCCCGGCCGTCACGCTCGATAACGTGGCGCAACTCTTTGGCAACTACACCGCCGTCCAGGGGGTGAACCTGCAGGTGGCACCCGGCGAGTTCGTGGCCGTGGTGGGGCCCACCGGCTGCGGCAAGAGCACCCTGCTCAACATCATCGCCGGTATCAGGCCGCCGGTGGACGGCGAGGTGCGTATCTTCGGCGAGGCGCTACACGGCCTCAACCGCCGCGCCGGTTATCTATTCCAGCAAGACGCCCTGCTGCCCTGGAAGACGGCGCTCGAGAACGTCGCCCTGGGCCTGACCTTCGCCGGCGAGCCCAGGCAGCGCGCCCGCGAGCTGGCTGGCGAGTGGCTTACCACCGTTGGCCTGGCTGGTTTTGGCGACCGCTACCCGCACCAGCTATCCGGCGGAATGCGCAAGCGCGTCGCCCTGGCCCAGGTGCTGATCATGGACCCCAAGATCTTGCTGATGGACGAGCCCTTCAGCGCCCTCGACGTGCAGACCAGACAACTCATGGAAAACGAGCTGCTGCGCCTGTGGGAGGCCGACCAGAAGTCGGTCCTCTTCATCACCCACGACCTGGAAGAGGCGATAGCCCTCGCCGACCGGGTGGTGGTGATGAGCGCGGGCCCCGCCAGCCGTCCCATCGGCGACTTCCCGATAAATCTATCGCGGCCCCGCGACGTTACCGAAATCCGCCTCACCGACGACTTCCTGGAGATCCACCGCGAAATCTGGGAACTGCTGCGGGAGGAGGTGATGCGCGCTCATGGACAAGCGTAAGGTGCGCCTGCTGCAACTGGCGCTACTATTGATAATCCTCCTCGGCTGGGAGTTCTCGGTGCGCCTCGGCTGGGTAGACGCCTTCTTCTTTTCCAAGCCCAGCGACATCGCCGTTCGCATCTACGAGTGGTTCAAGACCGGCGAGGTCTACCGCCACCTCTGGATAAC
>JALVWZ010000177.1 GCA_027023115.1 Thermaceae bacterium | reverse complement strand
TGGAAACCGTCAGCCTCGGCGAGGTACTGCGCGCCTATCACGCCGGTTTCGGGCCGGCGGAGACGGTGCTCAACGGCCCGGTAAAGACGCCGGCGGAACTGGCGCGGCTGAAGACCGCCGGGGCGCCAGTGCTGGTGGCCGACTCGCTTTTGGACCTAAAGCGGATTGCCGCCGCCTTGCCGGGCGCCGAGGTGTTGCTCCGGCTCAACCCCGACCTGCCGGTGGACACCCATCCACACCTGGCCACCGGCCGCGGCGATAGTCAGTTTGGCGTATTGCCCGCCGAGTACCCGGAGGTCTTCGCCGCCGGGCGGCGGTTGGGGCTGCGCATGCGGGGGCTGCACGTGCACCTGGGCTCGCAGCTGAACAACCCCGCCGACTTCGCCGCCCGCCTCGAGGTGCTGGAGGAGTTGCGCCCCCGGCTGGGCGAGCTGGAGGTTCTGGACCTGGGGGGCGGGTTTGGCCTGGAGCTGGACCCGGCCGCGCTAGCGCCGGCGATGTTTGCCGCCGCCCGCAACTACTCCGCCGAGCTCTGGGTGGAGCCGGGGCGGACGGTGGTGGCCGCCGCCGGCGTGCTGGTGACGCGGGTCTGGGGCGAGAAGCACACCCGCCGCCGCTACCTGCTCCTCGACGCTGGCATGACCGCCATTTTGCGGCCGGTCCTCTACGGGGCGCGCCACCCCGTGCTGCCCCTCTACGAATCGGAGGAGCGGGCCCGCTACGACCTGGCCGGGCCGGCCTGCGAGTCGGGCGACGTGCTGGCGCGCGACGTGGAGTTGCCCGTGCCGCGCGTTGGCGACGCGCTGGCGGTGCTCGAGGCCGGCGCCTACGGAAGCGCCATGAGCATGAACTATCTAGACCACCCGCGCCCCGCCGAGTACGCCTGGACCGGCTCCGGTTGGGAGGTCTGGCGGCGGCCGGAGCGCCACGAAGCCCTCTGGGCGGCCGAGCCGCGCGGGGCCGAGGAGCTGGACTGAGCGCCGCGTTCGTTAGGGTTCCAGCACCAACCGGCTCACCGGCCGGCTGCCCCCCATGGGCAGGTAGTCACCGCGCGCCCAGAGCGGCAAGAGGTCGGCGTAGTGGCGGCTGAGGACGTTGCCCGACTGGCCCATCGGTTGGATCCAGAAGCTGTTTTGGCGGTCGCCGGGGGTGACTATCTCACGGTAGCTGGGGCCGTGGAACATCACGAAGGTGGCCGGGTCGTAGCGGCCGACGTTGACGGTGTAGGCGTCGCCGCCGTGGGCCACCTTGCGGTCGAAGAAGCGGCGCAGTTGCGGTACGTGGGTCATGACCGCGTGGTCGAAGTAGGCGGGGTGCAGCTGCCCCCAGGGAACAACGCCGCCGCGGGCGTCCAGGCGGTCGAGGGCCCGCTCGAGAGCGACGGCGGCGAACTGCAAACAGCTCTCGCCGCGGGCGTCACAGGCCGGGTCGCCCTTTTGGAGGGCGCGCAGCAGGTAGTGTGGCTTGTCCCAGTAGGGCTGGCCCACCTCGGCTTCGGGCAAACGGGTCAGCTCGGTGTACCAGGCCTCGAAGACGGTCGCCTCGAGGCTGGCGGGGGTTTCGTTGGCGTCCCAGGCCAGCAGCTTCTCGCGCCAGCGGGCGGCGCGCTCGCTCTGCGGCCGAACGCGGGCCAGTACGGGCTGCAAGCGCCGCGCAAGCAGGCTGACGGTGTCGTTTTGAATACGCTTGTAGTCGTCCGGCCCCAGCTTCTTGCGGGCGGTTAGCAGCTGCTCGATGCGCTCGGCGCGAAAACCGGCCGCCCAGTCGTGGCCCAGGTCGTAGGGCCAGCCGTGCGGCGTGGAGCGGTTGTTGGCGGTGACGATGTAGCCTTCGGGCGGGTTGTAGACCCGGGGCAGGCCCTCCACCGGCACGAAGCCGCGCCAGTCCCACTCGCCGTTGCCGGGCACCGGGTACTTGCCGCTGTGGCCGGGGCGGCGCAGCGGAATCTTGCCGGGGGCGAAGTAGCCGATGTTGCCCTGGTCGTCGGCGTAGAGGAAGTTCTGGCTCGGCTCCACCAGCCGCTCGAGGGCGGCGGTGAAGCCCGCCCAGTCGTGCGCCTTGCCGATGCCGTAGAAGGCGGCCATCGTTTCGTCTTCGGGCTCGAGCGCCGTCCAGCGCAGCGCCAGAGTGTTGCCCTTGGGGACGTTGGCCACGTCGGAAATCACCGGCCCGTAGACGCTCTCGCGCACGGTCAGCGTGACCGGCTCGGATCCCTTGACCTTGATCAGCTCGCGGCGGGTTTCGAAGGGCCGCACCTCGCCCTTGTAGAGGTAGCCGCCGCTTTTCTCCTCCAGCACGTAAAGGTCCTGCACGTCAACGTGGTGGTTGGTGACCGCCCAGGCGATGTGGTCGTTCCTGCCGATGACCACCGTGGGCAGGCCGGGAAAGGTGGCGCCGGCGGCGTGGTAGGTGGGTGAATCCAGCTCCATCAGGATCCAGACCGAGGGAGCCGAGAGGCCCAGGTGGGGGTCGTCGGCCAGCAGCGGCTTGCCGCTGACGCTGCGCGAACCAGCGACGACCCAGTTGTTGGAGGCTTCGAACGTGCGGGGAACCAGTTCGTTTAGCGCCAGCAGGCGCGAGACCTGCTCGAGGCTGCTGGGAGCGGGCGTAGGGGCGGTTTCTTCCCGCTCGGGAGACGGCTGGGGCAGGCGGCGCAGGATGGTCGGCGAGTCGGGGGCGTCGGGCCAGAGCCGTTCGATGCGCTCTTTGCTGAGGCCGCGGGCCAGCAGGCGGTAGCGCTCGAGTTCTTGCTTGAGGTTGCCGCAGAGGTTGTAGCTC
>JALVWZ010000176.1 GCA_027023115.1 Thermaceae bacterium | reverse complement strand
TAGGAAGAGTCCACGAAACGGTCGCTAATGACGAACCCGCCTGACGCGAGCGTCGGGGCGATGACGTTGTTGACGTGCTCGGCGCGGTCGGCGGAATAAAGCAAGAACTCGGCCGCAGCGCTCATCGGTTCTTGGCGGTGCAGCAGCCAGCGGCGCAGCTCCCGGCCCAGCTCGGTGTCTCCGGGTTCGTAGGTCAGCCGCACGGTGGCGCTGCGGCTCTCGAGCCACTCCGCCAGCCGCCGCGCCTGGGTGCTTTTCCCTGAGCCCTCGGGCCCTTCGAAGGTGATGAAGCGCAGCGGTTCGCTCATTTTTTCAAAGACCGGTGGGGCGGTCGAAGAAGGTCCACTCGAGGCCGAACTCGTCGGCCAGGCGGGCCGCCAGCGCCTTTACGCCGAAGGTTTCGGTGTCGTAGTGGCCGGCATAAATGACGTTTATCCGCCGCTCGAAGGCCTCGTGAAACACCTCGTGCTTGGGCTCGCCGGTGATGAAGAGGTCGAGCCCCTCCTCGTCGGCTTCCACCAGCGACCAGGCGGCCGCCCCCGAAACTATCCCGCCGCTGGTGACCAGATCGCCGCCGCCCTGATGAACCAGGCTCTGCATACCGGTCAACTGCCCCAGCTTGTCGGCGACGTCGTGCACGCGGGTGCCCACCGGGAAACGTCCCTTGAAGCCAATCTTGACCCCCTGCCAGCTGCCAAAAGGCTCCAGGTCCACCATTCCCAGCTCGCGTGCCAGCACCGCGTTGTTGCCCACCTCGGGGTGGGCGTCGAGGGGAATGTGGGCCGCATAGAGGCTAATGCCGGCGTCCAGGAGCGTCTTGATGCGCTTTTTGACGTGGCCGCGAACCGCCAGCGGCTTGCCCCAGAACAGGCCGTGGTGAACTATCAGCATGTCCACCCCGGCGGCCACCGCGTCGTCAAAGGTGGCCTGCGCCCCGTCCACGGCCACGGCGATCCGCTCCACTTCGTCCCGCCCCTCGACCTGCAGGCCGTTGAGAGAGATATCGGGGTAGTCGTGGATTTTCAGAAACTCGTCGAGCCAGGTCACCAAGTCGTCTCTTCGCATTTCCCCTCCAGTCTAACCGCGCCCGAGCAGCCGCGCCGCCAGCCCGGCCTCGTCCCAGGGCAGCGTTTCGGTGGCCCGCTCGAGGGTGCGCTCGTGCCCCTTGCCGGCGAGCACCACGGTGTCGCCGCTGGCTGCAAGCTCCAGAGCGCGGGCGATGGCCAGGTAGCGGTCGGGCTCGAGCCAAAAGCGCTCACCGGCGCGCCCGCCGGCCTCCTCCGCCCCGCGCGCCATCTCGGCCAGGATTTCCTCGGTGGGCTCGCTGCGGCTGTCCTCTTCGGTAAATATCGCCAAGTCGGCGAGCTCCGCGGCGACGCGCCCCAGCGGCGCCCGCTTGTTCGGGTCCCGCTCGCCGGCCGAACCGATTACCACGATCAGGCGGCCGCCGGTGGTCGGCCTTAGCGCCGCCAGCGTCGCCGCCAGACCCTCGGGGGTGTGGGCGAAGTCCACCACGACCCTGAAAGGCTCGGTCTGGACGAGTTGCATCCGCCCCGGCACCCCGCCAAACTCCGCCAGCGCCGCCGCGCTCTCGGCCACCCCGGCGCCGGCGGCGTAGGCCGCGGCCAGCGCCGCCAGGGCGTTCTCGGCGTTGTAGGCCCCCAGCATCGGCAAGAAGGCCCGCTGCCGACCCGCCGGGCTCGCAAAACTGAAGGCGACCCCGCCGGCCTCCTCGGTCAGCTCGAGCAGCTCGAACTCGCCGCCGGGGCCGTAACTAACGTGCGGCCGCTCCGCCAGCCGCATGGCCCAGGGGCAGGCGGTGTTGAGCACCGCCAGCGGCGCCCTTTCCACCAGCCGCGCCTTGGCGCGGAAGTAGTCTTCCATGCCGCCGTGAAAGTCGAGGTGCTCGGGGCTGAGGTGAGTCCAGACCGCCAGGTCGAAGGCCACCTCATCAAGGCGGTGCTGAACCAGAGCGTGGGAGCTGGACTCGAGCACGGCGTGGCTCAGGCCGCTTTGGACCATCTCCGCCAGCAACTGCTGCACCTCGGGCGCTTCGGGGGTGGTGAAGTGGCCTTCGGGGAAGGCGAGCCCCGCGCCCACGTCGTAACCCACGGTCCCGATCATGCCCGGGCGCAACCCGCCCGCAGCGAGCAGGTGATGCAATAGGAAGACGGTCGTCGTCTTCCCGTCGGTGCCCGTTACCCCGGCAACCCACAGTTTTTGCGAGGGATGGCCGTAGAACTCGGCCGCCAGCCGCGCCAGCGCCGGCCGCAGCACTTCTTTTGACAAACGCAGGTAAGGCGCTCTTGGCGCCAGGTCCTGCGAACCCACCACTGCCACGGCCCCGCGCTCGAGCGCCTCGGGAATGAAGCGGTGGCCGTCGAAGCGGCTGCCAACGAGGGCCACGAAGACGTAACCCGGCCGTACCCGCCGCGAGTCATGGGTAACGCCGCTAACCGGCAGGGCCGGCGCCGGCTGACCGTAAAGGGCGAAGAGGCGGTCGAGGGTCATGGCTCTTCAAAGAGCTCGAAGGGTTGCAGACCGCGCACCTCGAGCTGCTGGTAAATCCAGCTGCGGTCCTCGGGGTTCTCGACGAAGTCGAGCTCGTCGCCGGGCAGCGTTAGCACTGGAACGTCCTTGATGCCCCCCACCCATTCCTCGTAGAGCTGGTTGAGGGCCGCCAGGTAACTCTCGGGGATGGAGCGCTCGTAAGCGCGGCCGCGCTTGGCTATGCGCGCTTTCAGGGTGGCGACGCCGGCGTGGATGTAGATCAGCAGGTCGGGCCGCC
>JALVWZ010000175.1 GCA_027023115.1 Thermaceae bacterium | reverse complement strand
CTCGACAGGTTGAAGGTAAAAGTATCGTTTCCGGTGTTATTCAAGCGATACGCCAGGTAAGCGCTGCCACCGGGCGTGGTGCTGGTAGTTTGCCCGGGTTGCGTCGGCGTACCGTCGGGGGTCAGGCCAACGAAGCATACGGGGAGAACGACCGTTTCGACGGTATTGGAGTAATACGTTTCGCCCTCTACCAAGGCCGCAGCCTGGTTGCTGATAGTGGTTCCCGCTGGCGTGGCAGCGAAGGCCGCCGCAACCAGGGTTACCAGCAAATAGGTCGCCAGCCGTAGGGTTAGGGCTCTTTTCATGTTTAATGCGCTCCAATGTTATGAGCACCCCCTGCGCCGCGCTCGCGGCGCAGGGGGCATTAACGCTCTACTGGACCTGTACTACCAGTGTTAGGGTAACGGTTTCGCTTGGAGGCAGGGCGTCGTTATTGTCCAATGTGCCGTTATTGTCGGCATCAAGAGCGATGTAGACCGCCTGACCGGCCACCAAATTGGTGGGCGCAGCAGCACTCCAGTTAGAGCCGTCGGTGGAGTAGAGGATCTGGGCTCCGCTCACCGAGGTGGAGCCGCTGACCGAAATGAAGTTTGTGTAGCTGGGCAGCGGGTCGGAAACGACGACCTTCTTGAGGTCGGCGGTGCCGATGTTGGTGGCGGTAACGGTGTATTCGATGTACTCACCTGGCTCGGCCTGGCTGCCGTCGTTGCTGGTGACGGTGGCGCAGGCGGCGTCGGCGCAGGTGCGGGCGGACTTCTCGAGACGCAAGTCGCCGCCCACCACGGTAGTGGTGTCGGTAACGCTGGCGCTATCGTTGGCGCCGAGACCATTGACCGCGTAACTAGCGTTGGCGGTTATCTGGTTGGTGTCTATAGCGCCAACCGGCTCGCCGTCGGGCACGATGACGCGAATCTGGACTTCCTGGCTGGCTCCCGGGGTAACGGTGACGGCCGCAGCGCTGCTAATGCTGCTCCAGTTTTGGCCCCCGTCGGTGGAGATCTGGTAGGTCCAGTTGGAGTGGGTGCTGCCGGACTCGGAGAAGGTTACCGAGGCGTCGGCGTTGCCGTTGTTGGTGAGGGTGTGGGTGTAGACGATAGTACCCGGGCTAGTGACGGTGCCGTTGCGGTCGGGGGTGAAGGTGATGTCGGCGTGAAGGTTGACCTCGAGATCGGTGGTAATGGTGTCGCTGACGCTCGGGTTGGCAGTTGATGTGGCGGTAATGGTGACGTTGTCGTCCCCCGTGCCCGGGGTGCCATCGAGGTCAACCGGCGTCTGGCCGGCGGGAACTTCAACCGACAGGATGAAGCACTTGGTGTCGCCAGCACCCATCAGGCCGGTGTCGGTTACCGGGGCTGGAGCCGGGTCATCCATCACTCCGTCACAGTTGGCGTCGGGGTAGATGGTGCCGGTAAAGCCGCTGGGGAGGGTGGTGGTGAGGTCATAAGTGTCTGGGTTGTGGCCGGAGTTGTTGACGTCGAAGGGGATCAGCGCGGTGGCGCCGGGGTCTACGCTCTGGGCCGGCGGGTTGTCGTTGTTCGCGTTGCCGTCTCCAGCATTGTCATGCTGCGCCTCGTCAACCCCGTACCCCGACTGCACGGCGGGCACTACGTCCTTGACCGAGTTGCTGACTGAGGGGTCGTTCTCGGAAGTGGCCGTGACGGTGATCTCGGTGGGCGACTGGGTGGTCGCGTCGGCGGGAATAGCGCACTTGACCACGTAGTCTAGGGTGCTGCCGGCTGCTACGGGGCCTACCGGGTTCGCAAGCGGCGTGCTGCCGTCGGCGGCCATGAACTGGCAGGTCCAGCCGTTAGGTACGCCACTCATGGAGAGGTCGTAGGAGTCGCTGCTATTACCGGTGTTTTGCAGGGTGTTCTTGAAGTAAACGGTGTCGCCTCCGTAGACGTCATTGGTAATGGTTTCGGCGTCGTTCGGATCGCTGGTAGTCTCGCTATAGCTCCAAGTCTTTCCGTTGGGGTCGGTGTAGCTGTTTACGAAGCCGCTTCCGTCCGCGTCGGGGTCGCCATTCGGGCCGTTGGCCACGCCGTAGGCGGGCGCTACCTGGTTATTGGTGGTGTTGGTGTCTACCGACTCGCCGGGATCCCCGTCGTCGCCGTTGCCGTTGGCATCGAACTTGACGTTCGCCACGTTTTCGATCGTGCTGCCAGCGGGTGCGGCAGCAGCCACCTGGACCTTGAAGCTCAGGGTGAACTGGGCCCCTTGCGGGAAAAAGGCGCCCGAGCCCTCGATCAGGAGACCGACGGCGGTGACGTCGCTACCGCTGGCCGGCTCGGTAACCGTCCAACCGCTGGCGGTCTGGTAAATCACCGTGGTCGTACCCGCACCGGCGCTGCCACTGGCCGAACCGAGCACGTAGGAGGTATTAGCTGGTATTGGGTCGCTCAATAACAAACCGGTTTTGTCGGTGCCGTCAACATTGACCACGTTCGTCACGGCTCCTGCGGCGCTGCCGCCGGTATTTTGCCCATCGATAGTGTAAGTGAGGTTCGCGCCCGGGGCCACCTCGCCGCTTACCGAAGCGCTCTTGGTGGCGCTGATGACCGCTGCGCTGGTCACTGTGGCC
Organism: Thermaceae bacterium; assembly: GCA_027023115.1. GTDB lineage: Bacteria > Deinococcota > Deinococci > Deinococcales > Marinithermaceae > Oceanithermus. The sequence continues at coordinate 9,181 of JALVWZ010000175.1, read as the reverse complement.
CGCGCCCAGTTGTTGGTGTCGGTTTTGGCAGCGTCGCCCTGGCTGGTGCCCTCGATGTTCAGGTTGCCATAGTCACCATCGCCCTGGCCACTTGGAATGACGGCCTCGACGACCAGGCAGGCGCTGGCGTCGGCGGCGAGGTTGACCGAGGATACGACGCTCTCGCCAGAATCTACCTGGCCGTTGCAGTTGGCGTCGAGGTAGATGGCGGTGCTGTCGAAATTGAAGTTGTCGGACGCCCCGTCGACCGCGGTCAGGGTAATGGTGTCGGTGGTGTTGCCTGTGTTAGTGACCGTGTAGTTGAAGTAGACAGGAGCCCCGGACAAGCCCGACTTGGTCTGGCCCGGGCTAGCCTCATTGGCGCCGTCCGGCTTTATCTCAAAGTTGTAAACCGGCTGCACCACCGTTACCACTTCGTTGGAGGTGGTGGTCTGCGGCTGCCCGGCCGAGTCTACGTAACTGGCCGAAGCCTGGTTGCGAATCTCGGTGCCAGCGGGGGTGCCGACGGCGAGAACTGCACCCAGACCCAGCGCAAAGAGAAAGAAAAGTAGGGTCTTAATTGCCTGTGAACTCTTCATAATGTATTTCCTCCTTTTAACGCACCTTGGTGCGCAAAAAGACCTCGACTGCCTGTTCCGGGTCCATTTCACTTAGCACCCAGCGGACGTGGGTGTACTCCTCTGGCGCTACCTGAACCTTCTTTACTACCTTCTTGCCGTTTTCTTCCACGGTTACTTCTTTGTACAGCGGCGGCCGCCCATAGTGCTTGCCGCCGTCGTAACTGAACTCGGGTAGGACAACGACCTCTTGCTTGCCCTGCTTGATCTTTAACGGAGCGGCAGTGCCCTCCAGGTAGTAGGTTTGGGGCGGGATGGGGATGACTAGAGCGACGTTTTTAAGCCGCTGCCCGCTGGTATTTACCGCCCGCAAACGCCACTCCAGCACGTCGCCGGGGCTCACCTTGAGCGCCGGTTCTAATCGTTCCAGCTTGTGCCCTTGTTCATCGGTGTAAGTCGTTACCTTATACGACGAAAGCTCCAAGCGAACTTGGGTTTTTGCAACGGCTAGCAGCGAAAACACCAGGACGGCAACCGCAAGAAACCTGAAAACGAATGATCTTTCCCGCATTTCATCTCCCTACTTACGTACATCAGTTATTGGTTGTCGCAATGTTGTTCACTTTGTCATATACAGCAGGCAATCCAATAACTGTTAGTACAGCCTACGCCATTTAGCTATAACATATTACCCCCAAACGGGGGTAATAACTTTTTACATTTCTTTAATATCTCCTTATTTGCACCGGGTTTACTCCGCGCCGAAAAAGACGGCTTCGAACACCTCAGCGACGCCGTGGGCGCTCTCTCTCAAGAACTCCTGATACCTCCTCAAAAACTCGGCCGCTTCCAGGGTCAGACGGCTGGACCCGCCCCCCTCGCCGCCGGAGTGCGACTCGATGAGCTTGAAGCCCAGCGCCGCCTCGACGCGACGCACCCGCGACCAGGCGGAGCGGTAGCTGAACCCCGCCTCTCGCGCCGCCGCCTTGAGGCTGCCGGTTTGCTGCACCGCCTCCAGCAGGCGCAGGGTGCGCGGACCCATCAGGTACTCGCCCTCGTCGGTTTCCAGCCAGAACTTGGCCCGCGGTCGCATACCTAAGTTTAATAGACCATCTCCCCGGCCACGTAGGCCCGGGTGCGCGGGTCGCGGGGGCGCTCGAAGACCACCGCGCTGGGCCCGCTTTCTAGGAGCGAGCCACCGAGGAGGAACCAGGTTTCCTCGCCCAGCCGCCGCGCCTGGTAGAGGTTGTGGGTCACCAGCACCAAGGTGCGGCCGGCGCGGTGCGCCTCCCGCATGAGCTCTTCGGCGAGGGCCACGTTGCCGGGGTCGAGGGCCTGGGTGGGTTCGTCGAGGAAGAGAACGTCGGGCTCAAGCGCCAGCGCCCGCACCAGCCCCAGCCGCGCCCGCTCCCCGCCGGAAAGGCGCGGCGCCGGCAGGGCCAGCTTGTCCGCCAAGCCCACGCGCTCCAGCCAGGGCAGCACCCGCCGGGTCGCCTGCTTGCGGCTTACCCCCGCCAGCTCGAGGCCGAAAGCGGCGTTGGCCAGCACGCTGCGCTCCAAGACGGTGCGGTCCTGGTCTACGAACACCGCCCGGCCACGAAGTTGCACCGTGCCGCCGTCGGGCCGCTCCAGACCGGCCAATAGCCGCAGCAGGGTGCTCTTGCCTGCTCCACTGGGGCCGATCACGGTCACGAAGCGCCCCGGCTCCACGGCGAGCTCCTCCAGCGCCAGGGTGAACCCCGGGTAGCGGCGCAACAGCCCCCGCGCCCTGATCATCGCCGCTCCCCCCAGACCACCAAAACCGCGGTAACCACGAGCGTCACCCCCAGCAGCACCGCCCCCAGGGCCATAGCGTTGGCCAGGTCGCCCTTGCGAGTTTCCAGCACCACCGCGGTGGTCAGCACCCGGGTGTGGTGGCGGATGTCGCCGCCGACGATGGTGGCCGCCCCCACCTCGCTGATCGCCGAGCCAAAGCCCGCCGCCAGCGCCGCCACGATGGGGCGCCGGCTCTCCCATAGGAGGGTGGCCAGCACCTGCCGCTCACAGCCCCCCAGGCCCCGCACCAGTCGGCGCACGCTCTCGGCGCGCGCCCGCACGCCGGCCATGGTAAAGCCGGCGATCATCGGGAACGCCAGCACCGCCTCGGCCAGGACCATCGCCGCCTTGGTGAACAAGAGGCCGCTAAAACCGAGGGGGCCGCTGCGCGAAAGGAGCAGGTAGAAGACCAGGCCCACCACCACCGGCGGCAGGCCCATGCCCGCGTAGAGCAGCACCTGCGCGCCCAGGCCGCCGCGCCGAGGCCGCGACCCCAGCCAAACGCCCAGCGGCAGGCTGAAGAGGGCCGCCAGCAAGGTCGCCGCTCCGGCGACGGTCAGGCTGCGGGCGGCAACCTCCCAGACCTCGAGCCAGTCGGCGGTCAACTAGGGCTTCACCTCCTCCTTGCAGCGGCCGTAAAGCGGGTTGAAGAGGCTCTGCCCGAAGCGGTCCTTCAGGTACTCGCCAATGGCCCGCTGCACGTCCTTGCGCAGCAGGTAGGCGCGCAGCTCGTAGGCCGCCGCCGTATTGAGGCCCGCGAAGCGCTTCGGGTTGACCACCATGTAGCTGTACTGGTTGAGCATCAGCGGGTCGGGACGGTTGAAGAGATCTGCCAGGCCGGTCTTGCTCTTCACGAAAAGATAGGTGCCGAGGTCGGTCAGGGTATAGGCCCCTTTCTCGGCGGCCAGGGTGAGGGTGGCGCCCATGCCGCTGCCCGACTCCAGATACCAGGGCCGGCCGCGGGGGTCGAGCCCGGCCGCCCGCCAGAGCTGCTGCTCGCGGTTGTAGGTGCCCGAATTGTCGCCGCGGCTGATGAAGGTCGCGCCCGTCTGGTAGATGCGGCGCATGGCGGCGACCGCGTCTGGCGCCGCGGCCACCCGCGCCGGGTCCGCCGCCGGACCGGCGATCACGAAGTTGTTGAAGGCTATGCAGGCGTGGTCTACGCCCTTGCCCTCTTTGAGAAAGCGGGCCTCGAGGTTGGGCGCGTGCACCAGCACCGCGTCGGCGTCGCCGCGACCGGCGATGGCCAGCGCCTGGCCGGTACCCACGGCGATCACCTGGACGTCGATGCCCGTTTCCTGGGTGAAGCCGGGCAATATGTAGTCGAGCAGACCCGAGTCGTTGACGCTGGTGGTGGTCGCCAGGCGCATACTGCCGGCGGCCAGCGCCAGCGAGCAGAAGACGAGCAGAAAAGCGGTTCTCTTCATGGCTCACCCCGTATTGCAGACCGTTGCAACACCCATATTTTAAGAAACCGGCGGCGACAAACGCCCCGCCTACGCGGGGCCACTAAACTTTGCAGGTCGGCTCAGCGCTTCTTGCGACCGCGGCCACGCTTCTTGCCGCCGCCGCTCTCGCCGCTGCCGGAGCCGCGCATGAAGCTCTTGAGCTTGTGTTCGAACTCGGGCGCCTGCCGTGGCAAACGCCTGGGCTTGGGCGGGTCCACCGGCTTTTCCATGAGCTCCTTGATGGAAAGGTCGAGCCGCCCCTTCTCGTCGCGGCCGAGCACGAACACCTCGACGATGTCGCCCTCGTTGAGGAAGTCGCGCACGTTCTTCACGAACTCGTGAGCGATCTCCGAGATGTGCACCAGCCCCGACTCGCCGCCGGGGAGCTCAACGAAAGCGCCAAAGTCCATCACCCGCGTAACGCGGCCCTCTACGATGCTGCCTGCTTCATACTTCATTCAGTTCTTCCTCCATACGCAAGCGCACCGCTCTTGCGGCTGGTCCTATAGAGACTTTTCGCGCTCACGATGGGGTCACTATAGCATAAACGGGCCGCCGCGCAAGCTCGCCCTGGTATAACGTTTTTACTTATTACCGGCGAAAAAGTGATAGATTGAGGCGAACGGAGGCGACGATGAGCGAGATCTGGTTCGAGCCTCAGCCCGAGGAGCGACCCCTACTGCAGGCTCTGGAAACGTACTTGAAGGAACGGGTGGTGCCGACGGCGGTCGAGCGCGACGCCGCCGGCGTTTTCCCTCACGAACTGGCCCGCGAGCTCGGCGAGCTGGGAGTCTTTGGCCTGGAAGTGCCGCAGGAGTACGGCGGCCTGGGCCTGCCCAGCCGCACCGCCGTGCAGATTATCGAGCGCGTCGGCTGGGCCGACGGCAGCCTGGGGCTGACCGTCGCCAGCCACAACTCGCTGGCCAGCGGCCACCTGCTGCTGGCCGGCAGCGAAGAGCAAAAAGCGCGCTACCTGCCCAAGATGGCCGCTGGCGAGTGGCTGGGAGCCTGGGGGCTGACCGAGCCGGGAGCCGGCTCCGACGCCGCCGCCCTCAAGACCAGCGCCGAGAAGGTGGACGGCGGCTGGGTGCTGAATGGTTCGAAGCAGTTCATCACCCAGGGGTCGGTGGCCGGGGTTTACGTCATCAACGCCCGCAGCGACCCGGCTCCCGAGGGCAAGCCGCACCGGGGAATAAGCGCCTTCGTGTTCCCAGCCGGTACGCCGGGGCTAGGCGTAGGGCGCAAGGAAGACAAGCTGGGCCTGCGCAGCTCCGACACCGCCCAACTCCTGCTCGACGACCTGCGCCTGCCCGAAAACGCCCTGCTGGGGGAGCGCGGCCGCGCCTTCTACACGGTGCTGCGGGTGCTAGACGGCGGCCGCATCGGCATTGCCGCGCTGAGCGTGGGCATTGGCCGGGCGGCGCTCGAGTTCGCCGCTCGTTACGCCGGTGAGCGCCGTCAGTTTGGCCGCCCCATCGGCCGCTTCGAGGGTGTGGGCTTCAAGCTGGCGCAGGCGAGTAGTGAGCTGGAAGCCGCCTGGCTGCTCACCCTGAAGGCGGCGGCCCTCAAAGACGCCGGGCGCGACTACACCCTGGCGGCGGCGCAGGCCAAGCTGCTGGCCAGTGAAGCGGCCACCCGCGCCGCCGACGAGGCCATTCAAATACTGGGCGGCTACGGCTACGTCAAGGACTACCCGGTAGAGCGCTACTGGCGCGACGTGCGCCTGATGCGGATTGGCGAGGGCACCAGCGAGATTATCAAGCTGGTTATCGCCAAGCGGGTGCTGGAGAAATACGCGGGTTAACCCCACAAAGCACCACCGCTATCGCGGGAGGCCCGCGCACGGAGGCGACTTCTACCAGTGTTCGTGGTTTCTAGGGCTGCGATCGCCCGCTGGCGCGGGCGATCTTAAGCTCCTACGGCATGGGCGCTGCGCCTTAATGGGCGGCGTAGCGCTTCATGCAGTCTTCCACCTCGGCCACGGCGGCTTGCCTGCCGCTCCAGCCAGTTATCTTGACCCACTTGCCCTTCTTGGCCTCGAGCGCCTTGTAGGTTTCGAAAAAGTTGGCAATCTCGTCGCGTTTGCCTTGGGGCACGTCCTCGAGGTCCTGGATGTGATCGAGGCGGGCGTCTTCGGCCACCACCGCCAGGATTTTCGAGTCGGGGCCCTTTTCGTCTTCCATGTGCAAAAGCCCGATGACCCGGGTTTCCACCAGCACGCCCGGCAAGAGGGGGTAGGTGGAGATGACGATGCCGTCGAGCGGGTCGCCGTCTTCGGCCAGGGTCTGCGGGATGAAGCCGTAGTCGCCCGGGTAGAACTGGGCCCCCGGCAGCACCCGGTCCAGCTTGATGAGGCCGGTTTCTTCGTCGAACTCGTACTTGTTGGCCGAGCCGTGGGGAACCTCGATTACCATGTTCACCACGTTCGGCGCGTCCTTACCGATGGAAACGTCGTGTAGGTCCGCCATGCCTTCAGGATACGTCCTGGCGGTGCGCCGCGTCACCCCGGCCGTATATTGGGTTATGAAACCGTGGAAACCAGCGGACGTTACCCGCGGCCGCATCGACTACCGCAGCGAGGTACGCAGCGCCGGCGGCGCCGTTTTCTGGACCGAGAGGGAGGGCGGAAAGACCAGGCTGGCCGGCTTTGAAGCGGCGCCCCGCCGCTTTGCCGCGGACCACGCGCTCGCCCCCGGCGTGGGCTACGGCGGCGGGGCCTTCAACCTATCCGCCAACGCCGCGTACTACGTGGCCGAGGGGCGCCTATGGCGGCTCGCGCGGGAAGGGGGCGAGTCCCGCCCCCTCACCCCACCCTTCGGCGCGGCGGCGGACCCTCAGCCCGACCCGGGCGACGCCTGGGTGGTCTACGTCCACCACCTGGAGGGCCGCGACGTGCTGGCCATAACGCAGCCTAGCGGCGAATCCTGGCCGCAGGTCCTGGCCGCCGGGGCCGACTTTTACATGCAGCCCGCCTGGAGCCCGGACGGCCGGCGGCTGGCCTGGGTGGAGTGGGACCAGCCCAACATGCCCTGGGACGGCGGCCGGCTGCTGCTGGCGGAGTTTGCCGGTGGGCGGCTGCAAAACGTCCGGCAGGTGGCCGGCGGGCCCGCCACGCCCGTCTTCCTGCCGCTCTTTTCGCCCGACGGAAGCTACCTGGTCTGGCTGGAGAACCCAGAAGGCGAGGAGTTCGACCGGCTGGTGCGGCTCGAGCTGACGGACGGCCAAAAAAGCATCTTGCTGGAGGATATGGTTTTGCTCGAGCCCGCCTGGACGCAGGCCCAGCGGGTGATGAGCTTTGGTCCCGGCGACGCGCTCTACCTGCGCGAAAACCGGGGTGGCCGGGCGGTCCTTTGGCGGGTCGGCGGGGACGGGGCGCGCGAACAACCGCTGCCCGCCAAAGCCGCCTGGCTCACCAGCCTGAGCGGCGACGAACGCGGCCTGGCGGCCGTCGTCAGCGGCCCCGGTCTGCCCCACCAAGTCGCCTTCACCGACGGCTCGAACTGGCAAACACGGGCCTACGGCTGGCCCGCGGGCGGCGCGGGCGCGATTGAACCCGAAGCGGTGAACTTCAAAGGCGCGGACGGCCAGACGATCCACGCCATCTACTACCCGCCCGCCGGCGGTGGCGCCAACCCGCCGGCGGTGGTCAGCATCCACGGCGGCCCCACCAGCCAGCGCACCCTGGCCTTCGACCCCCAACCGCAGTTCTTCGCCAGCAACGGCTTTGCCTACTTGGAGCTCAACTACCGCGGTTCCACCGGCTACGGCCGCAGCTACCGCGAGGCGCTCTACGGGCAGTGGGGGGTCGTGGACGTGGCCGACGCGGTGGCGGCGGCGCGCTTTTTGGCCGACTCGGGCCGCGCCGACGGCCGGCGGCTGGCCATAATCGGCGGCAGCGCCGGCGGCTACACCACCCTAATGACGCTGGCCACGCACCCCGGCGTCTACCGGGCGGGGGTGAGCTTCTTTGGGGTGACCGACCTCTTCCTGCTGGCCCGCGACACCCACAAGTTCGAAGCCCGCTACACCGATAAACTGGTGGGCCCGCTGCCCGAAGCGGCCGCGCTCTACCGCGAACGCTCGCCGCTCACGCACGCCGGTAATATCAAAGACGCCCTCTACGTCTTTCAGGGCTCGGAGGATCGGGTGGTACCCCTAAACCAGGCCGAAGAGCTGGTGCGGACGCTGCAACAAAACGGCGTCCCTCACCGTTACAAGGTCTACGAAGGCGAAGGGCACGGTTGGAGAAAGCCCGAAACCATCAGCGACTTCTACCGGGAAATGCTAGCGTTTCTGGAGCGGGAGCTCAAGTTTGGCTAGATGTAAAGTTCGAACACGTTGTTCGCGCTATCCTTCCCCGCCGCCGCGAGTATCCTCCATCATTCCAGCGGAAGTTGGGGCCCAGGACCGTTTCGGGAGTTGCGTTTAGAGCTCTGCGTCGTCATCACTGCTTCCTACAGCGCTCGCGGGCGACGGAGACCACGCCGGTCTACGTTCCAGCTCGCGCGAGCCGCGAGGCTAAATTGGCTGGAATGACGGTCGATAGTTTGGCTGACGTGACGGTCGTTCGTTTTGCCAGAATGACGAAACACCAACATATAGCTATCTCTCTTGTAGGGGCGGACCTGCGTGTCCGTCCTGTTGGTGCGTGGTACGTAGTACGTGGTTCGTGGTGAAAGCGGCGGTACGGCCCGCAGCGCGTAACTCGTGACGAACGGGACGGTAACGACAAAACCCTGGCGTTTCGCGCGGCATGGACCCCGGATCTCGGCCGACGTGTCCGGCCTCGTCCGGGGAATCGGGAAAACCAGCTTGTGGCTTGTAGTTACGTTTCGTCGCTTGTGGTTCGTGGTTTCAAGACGACTCGACGCCTTCGGCTCATGGTTTGTAACAAAGCAAATCTCCCTCCCCTTTGGGGAGGGCCGGGGTGGGGGTTTTTGAAACCGGCTCGTGGCTTGTGGCCCGTAGCTTGTAGCTTGTAGAAACATCGTAACAAGCCAACGCGCATGGCGCGCCCGATTCGAACTACCTACCACGCACTACGTACCACGTACCACGAACCGTCTTCCCCCCACGCCCCACCTCCTACACCCTACATACCACTTCCTGGCAAACAACCCCCCTCCGGCCTGCGGCCACCTCCCCGGTGGGGGAGGCAAAAACAAGCACGTAGCTTGTAGCTCTCGTGGTCTGTAGTTTGTAGCCGTAAGGATTGCCATGGCTCGCAGCTTGCGCCGAAAAGAAGCTCCCTCCTCTTTGGGGAGCTCCCTCACCTTGGGGAGGGTGGGGTTTTGGCGCTGCAAGAGCCAAACGTCTGATGCCGTTACCCGCACCGCCCACCCCCTACAACCCACCCCCTAC
>JALVWZ010000174.1 GCA_027023115.1 Thermaceae bacterium | reverse complement strand
GGGTGCGAGCGTTCAGCCGCTGCAACACCGGCTGAACGCTCGCACCCCCGCCTCCGCCACCGCCGCCGGCAAAGGCGCTTTGCAGCTTGGCGGGGTCCAGCGCTATCTTGCCCCCCGCCAACTCGAGGCTCAAAGGCAGCTTGCCGCCCAAAACGGCCAGCAGGTTGTAGCCCACCCGAACCTGTTCGATGTGGGCTTCGTAGCCGGGTCCCCTGGCCTCCAGGTCCTTGAAGGTCAGGCCGGTCAGGGCGTAACCGGAAACGCTCTGCCAGCTAACGCTGCCCGGCACGCCGCCGAGAGCCTGCCTGAGGCCCCAGTTGATCACCGGAGGAAATCCAGGCAAGGCGACCAGGACGGCCAGTAAAAGCAGTAGCCAACGCTTCCGGAAGCGCACGTATTCATCGTATTAAATACCGCCTGGGATAGATGAAGGTTTTGCCGTAGTCTAGGGGCATGAAGCGTCGTATTGCCTGTTTGGTTTCCGGCCGCGTCCAGGGCGTCGGCTACCGCGCCTTCGCCCGCAAGCACGCCCGCGAGCTCGGACTGGCCGGTTACGCCGAGAACCTGCCCGACGGCCGCGTAGAGGTGGTGGCCGAAGGGCCCGAAGACGCCCTCGAGCACTTCCTGCACTTCCTCCGCCAGGGGCCGCGGCTTTCGCAGGTGGAGGACGTGGAAGTGCAATGGAGCGATCCGGTGGGGCTCGAGGAGTTTCACGTTTATTGAACGAACCCGGTACGTGCTTCGTGGTGCGTAGTAGATGGGGAAAGGTAGCCAATGTGGTGCGCACGTTGCTCATGCGATGAATTCACGCCATTGGTCAATGGCGTACGGAGACTGCTAGTTTCAACTTCCCAGCACGCTATTCACCAGGCCCCTCCGGAAGGAGGCGGTGCTTAGTACGTAGTACGTAGTACGTGGTGGGCAGTTTGAATCGAGTGGGTCATTCGCGGTGGCGCGCTGCGGTGTTTCCACAGGCCACAAGCCACGAGCCACAATCCTCTTTCCAAACCCCCACCCCAGCCCTCCCCGAGGGGGAGGGAGCTTTATTTGATGCGAGATGCAAGCTACAGGTGTTCTGTCGGCTACGAACATAATCTACAAGCCACGAGCCACAAGCTACAAGCCACAGGCCAGAAGCCGCTATTTCGTCATTCCAACCAAGCGAACCTTTAGCTCGCGCGAGCCAGTCCAGACCAGTGCATCCCACGTCGCTCGTTGAAGTCTTGGCTAGTAATAGTGACGAACAGGCAACAACGATGACAATGTAGCACCCCAACCCCGACCATTGACTTGGCCCTGCCACCCCAGCTTTCGCTGGGGTGGCAGGGAAAAAGGTTCGAGGCAACGATGTGGCGTGAACTACGTAGTCGGATAGCATAGCTTGGAGCTCGGTGTAACTTAAATATGATAACACACCGACTACTCACATCCATATTTCTCTTGTCCGGCTTTATATATCTCAATCATTGAAATTATCGTTATTATTAACGAGACTATTATTATACTATAATCTATGTAGTACCACCATGTATTTTCGTTAATAGTTTCCAACATTAAATATATGTACAGCAATTGAAAGATGATAAGGAGGGCAAACGCTGCCATAATTGCTAATATTGGCATGTTCCATCTGCCGTTTACAATTATGCTTTCCCATATGTGTATTTTTTTATCTAGGATGTGGTTGATGCATTTTTCTATTCTTTGTATTTCTATAGATAGTAGTGTGATGATATATTGATTATATAGGATAGAGTGAATAAATAATACAGTAGCAACTACACTTAAACTAACGAAAGCTAAATGTATATCTTTATTAGTAGTTATTCCCTTACTATATATATATCCTTCAATTACCATATAACTAATCATTGCAGTGATATATCTATATATACCATATTTATGCTGCATCATCTCTTCTCGAGCATTATTTAATGCTACTAATAAAGTATCTAGTGTATGTTCTTCGTGATGTTCTATATTGTTCATACGACCTTTATAGTCTAACTTGTACCAATACGCAAGTTTCGCACACATAGACCCGCCCCTTGCGGGGCGGGCTAGCACATGGAATAACGTCGGCGTTACTTGACGGGGTAGCCCTCGGCCTCGAGCACCGCTCCGGCAATCTGGCGCTCGAGCGCTACCTGATTGACCGGCTCGTGCTTGGTGAGGCGGCGGGCGGCTGCCATGAGGACGCGCAGGTCGTCGCCCTCTTCCAGGTAGGGCAGCACCGCCTGAGCCAGCTGGGCCGCCCTGTCCTGCGCCCGGGCCAGGTAGTAGCGGGTCATGGCCGCCGCCAGCTCGCCGCCGTGCTTTTCGGCGCGCAGCAGAGCGCTTTCGGCGGTGTAGGCGTCTATCAGGATGTCGGCGGTAGCCATCAGCACTTCCTGTTCCTTGATTATCTTCTCTCCGAACTTCTGGCTGGCAATCCCGGCAATCATCAGCGCCAGCTTCTTGAGCCCGCTCACGTAGGCCCAATCGCGCTCCCAGTCGCTCTCGTACTCCTCACCAAAGCTGGGCTCGAGCAGCTCCTGTTGCAGCTTCATCGCCGCCTCGACCAGCGGCAGCTGCCCCTTGAGAGCCCGCCGCAGCAGCATCCCCGGAATGAGCAGGCGGTTGATCTCGTTGGTGCCCTCGAAGATGCGGTTGATGCGGCTGTCTCGGTAGGCGCGCTCCACCCAGTATTCTTCGACGTAGCCGTAACCGCCGTGAATCTGCACGCCCTCGTCGGCGGCGTAATCTAGCACCTCGCTACCCAGCACCTTGATGATCGAGGCCTCGATGGCG
>JALVWZ010000173.1 GCA_027023115.1 Thermaceae bacterium | reverse complement strand
CTTCACGCCGCCGGCGCCGCAGCGATGAAGGAGAACCCATGCCGGCAAAGGTAGGTTTCGTCAGCCTCGGCTGCCCCAAGGCTCTGGTAGATTCCGAGCAGATCCTCTCGCGCTTGCGGGCCGCGGGCTATTCGTTCGTGAGCGGTTACGAAGAGGCCGACGTGGTGGTGGTCAATACCTGCGGCTTCATCAATCCGGCCATCGAGGAGAGCCTCGAGACCATCGGCGAGGCGCTGGGGGCCAGCGGCAAGGTGGTGGTCACCGGTTGTCTGGGCGCCCGCCCCGAGGTGATCCGGGCGAAGTACCCGCAGGTGATCGACGTCAGCGGCCCGGCCGAGATAGAGCGCGTGCTCGCCGCCGTGGCCAAGGTGGCCCCGCCCGAGCGCGACCCGTTTTTGGACCTGGTGCCGCCCGCCGTCAAACTGACGCCGCGCCACTACGCCTACCTGAAGGTGGCCGAGGGTTGCGACCACTCCTGCAGCTTTTGCATCATCCCGCAGCTGCGCGGCCGGCTGGTAAGCCGCGACGCCGCCGACGTGCTGGCCGAGGCGGCCCGCCTGACCGCCGGCGGCACCCGCGAGCTCTTGCTTATCGCGCAGGATACCAGCGCCTACGGCGCCGACATCGGCCACCGCGAAAGCGAGTGGGCCGGTAAGCGCATACCGGCCCGCCTGACCGAGCTGGTGCGCGAGCTGGGCAGGTTGGCGCGGTGGGTGCGGCTGCACTACGTCTACCCCTACCCCCACGTGCGCGAGCTGCTGCCCTTGATGGCCGCGGGCAAGCTGCTCCCCTACCTGGACGTGCCCCTGCAGCACGCCAGCCCGCGCCTGCTGCGGGCCATGCGGCGGCCCGGCGGGGCGGAGAGCCACCTGCGCACGATCAGCGAGTGGCGGGCGCAGGTGCCCGAGCTGGCCATTCGTTCGAGCTTCATAGTCGGCTTCCCCGGCGAGACCGAAGAAGACTTCGAGCTGCTGCTCGAGTTCCTGGCCGAGGCCCGCCTGGACCGGGTGGGGGTCTTCACCTTCTCGCCGGTGGCCGGCGCGGCGGCCAGCGAGCTGCCCGGCCAGGTTCCCGAAGAGGTCAAGCTCGAGCGGCAGGCGCGGGTCATGGAGCTGGCGCGGCGTATTTCCCTGGATAAGAACCGCCGGCGGGTGGGGCAGGTCTTGGACGTTATCCTCGACGAGCCGGCCGACGAGCCAGGGGTCTTCATCGGCCGCAGCTACGCCGACAGTCCCGGCATAGATGGCACCGTGCGCGTGCAGAGCGACGGCACCGCCCGCGTCGGCGAGATCGTGCGGGTGCGCGTGACCGGCGCCGACGTTTATGATTTGGAAGGTGAAACGGTTTCCTCGTGAGAAAGGAACGCCATGTACGTCGTAATCGCCGGCGGCGGTGACATTGGCGCGCTGATCGCCCAGTCCTTGCACCACGAGCACGACGTGGTGGTCCTCGACCCCGATCCGAACGTCGTAGAGCGCATGGCCGACCTTGACGTGCGCGTGCTCAGCGGCAACGCCACCGACCCCGAGGTCTTGCGGGAGGCGGGCGTGGACCACGCCGACGCTTTCATCGCCACCACAAACTCCGACGAAGTGAACCTGATCGCTTCGATGTTGGCCAAGGGCCTGGGGGCCGAGCAGTCGCTGACCTTCCTGGGCAAGGCCTACTACGTGGAGGTGCTCACCGACCCGCGCACCATGGAGATCCTCGGCACCCGCATAGACCGCGTCTTCTGGCCACAGAGGGCGCTGGCCCGCGAGGTGCTGGAGGTGGTGCTCTTGCCCAAGGCGCTCGACACCGAGATGCTCGCCGGCGGCCGCCTGCGCCTGGTCGAGTACATGGTGGACGCCGAGTCGCGCTACGCCCACCGCCTCCTCACCGACCTGGAGTGGCCGCGCGGGGTGGCCTTGCTGGGGGTGCTGCGCGGCGGCCAGTTCGTCACCCCCCGCGACGAAGACTTTCGCGACCTGGTGCTGGAGGTGGGCGACCACCTGGTGTTCGTCGCCACCCGCGGCGCGTTCCCGGTGTTGCACGCGCTCTTTGCCGGTTCCGACCGGGTGCGGCGGGTCTTTATCGTGGGCGGCGGTACGGTCGGTTACATGATCGCCAAGCGGCTCAGCGAGTCGCGGATCGAGGTGGTGCTGGTCGAGCAGGATCCAAAGCGCTGCGCCTTCATTTCCGAGTCGCTCTCCGGGGTGCTGGTGATCGCCGGCGACGGCACCGACCTGAAGCTGCTCGAGCAGGAGGGCCTGGAACACGCCGACGCCCTGGTGGCGGTAACCGACAACGACGAAAAGAACCTGCTGGTCTCGCTGCTGGCCAAGCAGATGGGCGTGGAGAAGGTGGTCACCCGTGTCAGCCGCAGCGAAACCCGCAGCCTCTTCGAGCGCGTGGGGGTAGACATCCCGCTAACGCCGCGGCAGGCGGCGGTGCGGGCGGTGCTGGCCTACCTGGCCCCCGAAGGGGTGGAGCGGCTGGCGCTCATCGAAGACTCGGTGGAGGTCATCGAGGTGCGGGCGCCGCGGGCGCTGGAAGGTAAGCGAATCGGCGACCTGGAGCTGCCGCCGCACACCATCGTGGTCGCCGTGATCCGCGACGAGAGGGTGGTGCTGGCCGACGGCGACACCCGCATTCGCGCCGGCGACGAGCTAATCTTGCTGGCCGACCGCGACGAGGTGAGCCGGGTGGCCGGCATCTTCCGGGGAGCCTGAGCGGTGAGCGGTTTTATCGGCTACTCCCTGGGGGCGGCCCTGCGGGCGCTGGGGCTGGTGCTGCTGGCGTTCAGCGGCCTGGCGCTGGTCTGGGGCGAAGACCCGCGGGGGTTCTTGCTGGCCGCCGCGGTCGGGCTGGGCCTGGGCCAGTTGCTGCGGATGAGTGGCACCCCCAAGGCCGAGCCGCGCCAGGCCGAGGGGCTTTTCATCGTGGCCATGATCTGGCTGGTGGTGCCGCTGGTGGGCGGCATACCCTACATGGTCAGCGGCCACCTCGGCTTCGTAGACGCCCTGTTCGAGTCCATGAGCGGCTTCACCACCACCGGGGCGACCATCCTCCCCAGCTTCGACCTCTTCGACCGCAGCCTCTTCCTCTGGCGCAGCCTCAGCCAGTGGTTCGGCGGGGTGGGCATCATCGTCTTGTTCGTGGCGGTGCTGCCGCACTTCGCGGTGGCCGGCCGCCAGCTCTTCTTTGCCGAGTCCACCGGCGTTTCCAAAGAAAAACTGACCCCACGCCTGCGCCACACCGCCGACCTGGTGCTCAAGGTCTACACGCTACTAACGGTGCTGGCCGTGCTGGGCTACTGGCTGGCGGGGATGGGCTTTTACGACGCTTTGGCCAACGCCCTCACCACCATGCCGGCCGGCGGCTTTTCGCCCAACCCGCGCAGCTTTGCCGGTTATCCGGCGGCCAGCCAGTGGGTGGCGGTGGTCTTCATGTTCTTTGCCGGCGCCAACTTTTTGTTGACCGCGCGGATGATCTTCGGGCGCGGCACGCGCACGCCCTGGCGCGACCCGGAGTTCAGGGTCTACACGCTGGCGGTGGTCGGCTCGTCCTTGCTGCTCGCCGGCTACCTGATCCAGCAGCATCAGTACGGTCTCGAGCCGGCCCTGCGGCAAGCCTTCTTTCAGGTGGCCTCGCTAATCACCAGCACCGGCTACGCCTCTACCGACTATACCCACTGGGTCATGCCGGCGCAGGGCTTTTTGATATTCGTGATGTTCATCAGCAGCAGCGCCGGCGGCGCCGGCGGCGGCGTCAAGGTGGTGCGCTGGTTGGTGATGACCAACCACGTTTTGCGCGAGCTGAAGCGCACCCTCCACCCCAGCGCGGTCTTGCCGCTGCGCTTGGGAAACAAGGCGGTGGGCGAAGACGTGCTGCGCTCGGTCTCGGCCTTTGTGATGCTCTACCTGTTCGTCTTCGTGCTGGGCACCATGGTGCTCCTCTTTACCGAGCACGACCTGGTGGTGGCCTTCACCTCGTCGGGGGCCTTCATTGGCAACGTCGGCCCGGGCCTGGGCCGGGTGGGGCCCATGGGCTCGTTCGCCGACCTCAACCCGCTGGCCAAGCTGGTGGGCGTGTTCCAGATGTGGGCCGGCCGCATCGAGCTGATTCCGGTGCTGCTCCTGTTCCACCCCGACACCTGGAAGGCGCTGCGGCGGAGTCGGTGAACAGAGTTGGTTATTCTATCCGGCATTATATAAGTCCGGTGTAGTGAAACTTTATTTCCATCTATATTATCAGGACACGTCATACTAACGGTTAGCTATGAACACCCCTAAATGGTTTGCCTGCCTTTAGTTTACTCACGACACAGCCATGTCTACCCAATGTCGGTGCAATCATTATAGTTGGCTATATAAATCATCAAAATACTTAATATAGTCAATATACATGTTAGCTAGGAGCGGCGCACTTTTCATGAGTATTTCTAGTTCTTCTGGAGGCGGCATAGTTCCGTGCGCTCGATCATTCCGCTTTTGCCGCAAGAATGACAGGGTGGCTTTATCGGTCAGTAACCCATTCTGCACCACAGAAGATATCATACTGTCCAATTTCCACTTCTCTTCTGGAAGCGTTGGTGCAATCTTTAATTTACCAAGGCTATTAGCCCTAGACAAATAGCGCCTTAATACTTCTTCAAACTCTTTGCTCAGCAGAAAAAGACCAATATCTACATATTCTATATTCAAGAATTGAAGCGCACGTTCAACTTTAACTCTTAAGTCTGGATTACTTATTTTTGATATCTGAGGATAGCTAATTTGTCTTGCCTCTCTGAGTCTGCATATTTTCATTCGCGTACCAGGTACTGGTATCTTTTCTACAAATTCCATTTTTGATATATAACCATAAAATAGAGTTCTCTGCGAAGTATGAAAATTATCATTGAGAATGTCGATAAGTTTAGACAGCAAGATCTCGTGATTAGGCACTGATAATAATATTTCTCTAACACGTTGAGCTATCTGTTCGTGCATTGTCCTATGATTTCTCTGAATAGGTGGTGTTTTAGAGCGTATTTTTAATCTATAATCAGATTGAAGGATCGCAAATAATTGATTACCTATTCTAGCAGTACGTATTACAGGGTTTACGTTCAACATTCCCTGTGCGACTGTTGGCCTTACACTGGCAGCTTCAGCAAGAGCAATTTTCACTACTGCGTAAGGTAATCTATCGGTATTTCGATTACGAAAAATGTTTGCTACATAGTCTGCTACATGTGCTAAATCCCATTTTTCTGCTGCTTTCACCTCTGTCCATTTTACTAGACCCCATTTGTCCCTCTTAACTCTAGCGAATAAGGTTCTATTTTGCGTAAGATAAAATATAATTGATTTCTTATTGACGGATGCAGCAGGCCTAGATGCAGTCACGCAATTATATAATTCATCAATTGAAAGGGGGGCGTTCTTAGCTATTAGACACTTTTCCATTAAATTCAAAATAGTACTGGTGTCAATGTTCCAACTTCTCAGTGCCCAGTAGCCACTTCTTCCGACGGGCACGAATCTTGGTTCTCTGATCATTTGATTTACCAAGTTTCTTGTAGACAATTTTCGATGCCCCAGAGGGACCAGGATATGATTTATCCTTCGGGTTATTTCATCGGCATGGAGCGGACCGCCTTCTTCATACAGAATGCGTTCTGCCTGATTCATTCGCCCTATTAAATACTCAAAGCGCGCCCACACTAAACCATCGTCACGGCGCTCTACAGTGCTGCACAGTGTGATGAAGTGCTCTAACTCCTTTAAGTTAATCGTTCTTGTTTTTGGTGCCCCTTTGTTTAAGTGTATAAGGACATCAATATCCTCCATAGGTGCAGCTCCTGTAGTAGTGAGAATATCATGTAGCCTTGTAAGTATGTCTTTTAATTTATGTCGCCGCGAGCTATTAAAATGGCCTAGAATAGGGGATATATTCTTATCTGTTAATACTAACTTTTTGACATCGATCAAAGCAAGTAGGAAATATATTTCTGGCAGTATTATCTTCACCTCACCTTTGCCTATACCGATATACTCACCTATATGCGACAACAGTGATGACTCCGATATTTCGTGTTGAGTGAGTGATGTCAACGTTGTAAAAATATCATCTAATACTGCATGGTATGTGGGGTGCACTCTACAGCCTACGTCTACATATTTATGTTCAATCAATACATCCTTTAATTTCTTCAAAGCCTTATTGTATAGCTGATCTATGCGTTGACGGGTAAGTCCACCAAGCGCCTCACCCAGTTCCTGTAAAGTAAGGCGAGTCGCCCCGGCGAGCATGTTCCTTCTCTGAATGATCCGCCATTCTCTATCATCTAATATTGATTGCAATATATCAGGGAGAACTGTAAATAAATGGTGCCGTATGTTGCATTGAGGTGAATGCAAAGTTGCAGGGACAACAGGAATATCTAGAATCTTGCAATATTGCTCCCACAAGATATCTCCTTCTGAATCTACTGAGGCTAGAAGAGCCATTGTATGTCTTTCCAGCGTATTAACATCCCTGTCGGATAAGAACCTAATACTGGGCGCAGAATAATCATGATTATCTACCAAGTGCATGTAAAAATCTGCCACAGTCGAAATGCCGGCCTTATTAGAAGAAATATATATGCGAGAGGTGATATTTAGTTCCCAGAGTGAAATTTTACTAAGTACATCATTCATAACAGCCAACTCCGCAAAATGAGCTACAAAAAGAGTACCATTCCAGAAACGCGCTCTCTACACTCCCAGCGTATGCGACATATATAGGGAATCCCTGGAAAACTGCTCGTGCTGTGCAAAAATACTGATGGGTCTCAGCGCGAAATGAACTCTCGAAAGATGAGCCAGTTATGGGTAGCAGAACAGGTACTGACATAACTTTATGTGGCTATTATAGCACTTCCATAAACTGCGAGGGTGCATTTACATCATAATGCCAGAAATGCGACGGAATGGTTTCACAGAAGATATTGAGTCAGTCGCACTATATTATCTTTTTTCGCTCATCTACCTTCGCCGTCGCTGGCGGCGTCGGGGCAGTCCGGGTCGTAGGGCCAGTCTGTCAGGCCGTCGCCGTCGTCGTCGCGGCCGTTGAAGCAGGAGTAGATGACGCCGTTGTCTATCCCGCGCACGTCGAAGAACTTGTCGCTTTGCTCCAGAATGCGCTGGTAAACGTCGTTTTGGTCGATATAGTGGCCGCTAAAGAGCAGCGGCCGCACCAGCGGCGTGTAACCCATGCGGGCCAGTTGGCGCATGTGGGCGGCTACGTCGCCCAGGTCGCCGTAGCGGCTCAGCAGCGCTTCCACCTCCGCTCCCGGGTTGAGGTACTGAGCCAGCACCGGTGGCGAGCTGATGCGATTACGGTCCAGGTCGCTGCCTTTGCTGTAGCGTTGCACGATGATTGCGGCGCGGGTGTGGTAAACGTCTTGCTGCAGCTCCGCGGCGAGGCGCAGGTTGGGGGCGCGCTCCCTTATTTCGTCCAGCCAGGCCAGCGCGCCGGCGGGTTCCATGCGCGCGTAGGCGTCGAGGGCCAGGCCGGCGGCGTGCAGGTCTAGCCCGTCTTGCAGGTGGGCCAGGGCGTAGGCGTGTTCTTCGGGGTTGTTCAGGTCAAAAGGTTTGTCGCGGGCGGGTAGCCAGGTTTGCCGGTCGAGTACCGCGCCGGCGGAGTCGAGGGGGATCATCCCGGCAATGCCCCACCAAAAGTAGTACTCGAGCCCGGCGTTGCGCAACCGCGCCAGCGCGCCGGGAACTTGGTTGGCCATTGCCGTTTCGAAGTTGCTGGCGTACTGGTAGGGGATTTCGGCGAACATGAAGTGGTCGCGCGGAACGTCGTAGGTGCCCGAGAGGGAGTGGATGAGGATGCGGCGGTAACCGCGTTCGGGCAGCAACTCGGCTAGTGCCCGGGTAATCTCGTCCACCGGCAGGTAACGGTGGCCTTCGGCGTCTCCCTTGTTGTAGTACCAGGACCAGCCGCGGGGGTTTTGGGCGTCGGTGTTGCCGGGGTAGGCCAGGGCCAGCCAGAACACGGGAGAAACGTCACGGGCGGGGGCGTAGCGCTGCGGATAGAGCCGCGCCAGGTATTGCTTGTAGGGGTAAAGGGTGAGCAGCCAGTAGCGAGCCGGGGCGAAGCGCAGGGTAACGGTAAAGGTCCAGGTCTGGCCGGGCGGGATATGGCCGCCGCGCGCGGGGTCGTCATTATTGGCGAAGGTGAATACGTAGCGCCAGGAATCGGCGTCGCGGTAGACGCGGCTGCGGGGGTAGAGGCGGTCGCGGGGAATATGGCGCTTGCCCAGGGTGGGCGCGTCGGGGTCGCGATAGTCCACGAAAGGGTATTCCAGCGCCGCGCCCACGGCAAAGTCGCCATCGGCGGCGGCGATGACCGGAGCGTAGGCGCCGTTGGTTTGGCCGCCGTAGCTGGGGTCGCTTTCGTAGTGCACCGTCTGGCCATTGCCGTTGGTGTAGTGGAAAAACCCGGCGGCCGGTATCAGGTAGTCGTCGTGGCCTATCTCGTCCGCCAACCGCCGGTGTTCGGCGTAGAGCTTGTAGGGGTTTAGCAGGTCCAGGCCGCCATTGGCGGTCAGGCCAACGCCGGGGATTTCCAGGTTGGGCAAGGGCTGGCGTTCGTCCGTCGGGTTTGCGACCGTATAGACAACGTCAAAGCCGCCCCGCGCCGGCCGCAACTCCGCGTTCGTTCGCAACGCGTCGCCGGAGAGGTCGCGATACCAACCGCCGGCGGCCGCTAGCAGCACCTTGCCGTCCGACCTTTGCACCCGCGCCGCCTGGCCGGCCAGCGTTACTTGCAGATCCGCGCCGTTTTGGTAGAGGTAACTAGCGTCTTCCGGTTGTGCCGGCGCGGCGGCCGGTTCTCCATTGCAGCCAGCGGTCAGGATAAGGGCTGCCAGCACCAGGCCGATAGCCAGCAGGCGTGCTTTGCCGGGCGGTTCTCGAAATGCCTTCTTCACCTTCATTCAAGTATAGCTAAGGGCACTGTACCAGGCCCTGAGCCCAGGGGCAGCGGCCGCAGACCGGGAAGGTGTTGGAGCGGCAGTCTTCTTGATTGGCCTCGAAGAGCTCGCAGCCGCCGCAGGTGAGGCAAGGCGAGTAGGGGAAGCGGCGCACCTTGTCGCGGAAGGCGGCGTATTCTTCGTCTTCCCATATCTCCCGCAACGCCTTCTCTTTGACGTCGCCCACCTGGTAGTGGCTGATCCACTGCGGCTTGCCCTTGAGGTAGACCGGGTGGTCGCGCATCAGTTCCAAGCAGGGGGTCACCACGCCGTCGCGCCTAACCACCAGGTAGCCCTTTTGGTTGAACTCGCAGTAGTTGGTGTAGTGGTCGAGGCTGCTTTGCAGCCAGTTGATGCTGACGGTGGAGTCGAACACCTGTGCCAGCGCCGGCGCGGTGATATCGTCGAGGTTCATCTTGGGTAGGCTCATTACTGGAATGTCGGGCGAGGCGCGGAAGGCCAGCGAGTACATGGCCCGGTCGTAGAGCATTTCTTGTTCGAGCTGGGGGTAATAGGGCACGACGTTCGAAACCTTTATCTCCTCGGCCCCCACCATGTGCGCCAGCTGCGGCAGCAGTGGCAACTGATCGATGTTGCGCTTCATGGCCACGAACGCCAGGCCCAGGTGCGGTTTGTGGTTGCCGCGGCCGAAGCGGGCCAGTTTGAGGCGGCGCAGCTCGAGCAGGTTGGCGATCAACTTGCCAAAGTCGCTCCCCTGGCGGACGTCTTCGTACACGTCGGCCGAAACGCCGTCCACCGAGACCATGATCTTGTCCACGCCCAGCTCGATCAGGGCGGTGGCCATCTCGCGGTCCAGCAGGCTGCCGTTGCTGGTCATCTCCACCCGGGCGCCGATGCCTTTGGCTAGCTCGATAGCTTCGAGAAAACGGGGGTAGGTCATCGGCTCGCCGTAGCCACCGAAGTGCACCGTGGGCGGCTCGGGGAACTCGGCCAGTTGCTCGATTAGCGACTGGTAAACCTCCCAGTCCATCGGCCCGAAGGCCTCGTTTTCCCAGGTGCGGCGGACGCACATCACGCAGTCGAAGTTGCAAGCAGTGGTTAGCTCTACGTAAACCTTGGTCAACTGGTCCATCTTCCGCCTCCTTCTCGCAGTTACTCCATCATACCGGCGGGTATGCTTTCGTGCGTCGCGACCGCTCAGGACGGTTACCGTGACCAAAAGCCAAGCTTGGGGCGCTTCGCCCGCCCGGCTTCCGAACCGCCCGGCTCACTAGCTGCTGGCCCCTTCGATGAGATTTCGGTGTCCAATAGCCCATCAATGCCGAGGCATCAGCGGCGCTGCGGGGCCCCGCTCGCTGGCGGGGATTGCTGGGTTGCGAGCCATGATCTGATGGTGTCGTGGTGCGGGGACCACGCAGCCCATGCGCCCTCCGCCCACGCTCTCACCAGCGCCTTGTGTTCTTGTACAGATTGGGCCTTGACCACGTCGGCGACGGTCAGCGGGCCCATGGATTCTGGAGGATCGAGCCACACGAACATGTCTTTGTGCTTCGCGACTTCCAGCATGGCCTTATTGGCGTTCTCTGGAGAAAGCCCGTGCTCGAGGAACAGGCAAAGCCGGATCAAATGCACCGCGACGGATTGAATGCTCAGCCGCGAGGGCGAACCGGGGTGCTGTACTGCATAGGCATCAACCGAAAGCCGGTGAACTTCGTAATACGCCGGGTCGCTGTACTCCCGTGCAAGAATCTGGCCAAAGGCCGCCCAGCAACCGGGCGAGGACTCCATGTAACGATGAGTCGGACCATCGATATCCGGAAACCAGCCCCCGCAACCAAGGCATTGGACTTTACTCACGTCTACCACCCTCCCACGGCCGGTCAGCTAATATTCAAGCTATTTTCCGATCAAGCTCGCGAGTTACATACTATACGGTGACTAACTGCCGGGTAAGAACCCGAATCGCATCAACGCCCAGTGGGCTTTAAGGGGAAGAGGAAACCTCGAGGTTGATGCCCAACCCGGGAACATGCACATGATGCGCCATCGCCCTGTGAGCCGACTATAGTACGTCCACCGTAGGTGGGCCAACAAAGCTGGGCCCCGCGGCTTACGACCCTTGCTCGCTCACTTTTCGGGGTCGGCCTGCGTATAAGGCCAGTGGTAGGCTAAGGTCGTTGAAACAGGTTCCGTTTTTGCGTTTCCGCGCTGTGGTCTTGCTCCGGGCGGCGTTGCTGGTGCTGTGGCTGGGTGCGCTTGCAGCCTGCGCCCAGACCACGCCGCCCCCCGGGCCCGCTCCGCCGGCGGCGGGGCTGCACGTCTTGACCCTGGAGCACGACGGGCAGGCGCGCCGCTACGCACTCTACGTGCCCGCGCGGGCCGGGTCCGACCCGTTACCGCTGGTATTTTCGCTACACGGCGGCGGGGTCACCCTGGAAGACCAGATTGGCGCAAGCGGTTACAAGAGCCCCTTCAAACTCTGGATGGAGCTGGCCGATAGCGAAGGCTTTTACGTGGTCTACCCGGAGGGTTTACCAGGGGCCTACGGCAAGCCCACCTGGAACGACTGCCGCGGTGACGCCACCGTGAGCTCGGACGCCGACGACGTAGGCTTCATCTTGGCGCTGATAGATGAGGTGGCCGCCGCATATCCGCTGGATCGCCGCCGCATCTATGCTTCGGGTATGTCGAACGGCGGCCTGATGGCCCTGCGTTTGGCCGTCGAGGCCCCCAACACCTTTGCCGCGGTGGCCGCCGTTTGCGCCAGTATGCCCGCCGTTAGCAAGTGCCCCGCACCGGCGCGGCCGCTGCCGGTCTTGTTCATGAACGGCACCGCCGACCCCAA
>JALVWZ010000172.1 GCA_027023115.1 Thermaceae bacterium | reverse complement strand
ACCTGGTACGCCGCTTCGCGGCAGAAAACGGCCTCCGCTTTGCCGTTGCCCGGGTCTGGGCCGAAGGCGGCGAAGGCGGCATGGCGCTCGCCGAACAGGTTTTGGACGCCCTGAAGGAGCCGGGCCGCCTGAAGCTGCTCTACGACGTTAAGGACACCCTCAAAAACAAGATTGCCGCGGTAGCCGAGAAGGTCTACGGAGCCGCTGGCGTCAGCTATACCAAAAAGGCCCGCAACGCCATCCGCCGCCTGGAGCGCGAAGGCTGCGCCGAGCTGCCGATAGTGGTAGCCAAAACGCAGGCCAGCCTCTCCGACGACCCCAAACTGCGCGGCCGCCCCAGCGGGTTCGAGGTGACCGTGACCGACCTCAAACCGCGCTGCGGAGCGGGATTCGTGGTGGTCTACATGGGCGACGTAATGACCATGCCCGGCCTGCCCAAAACGCCCGCCGCCGAGAAGGTGGACGTGGACGAGAACGGCCGCATAATCGGCCTCTTCTAACGGCCCCGACTGCCGGCGCTCCCCCGCGGGGGAGCGCCTTGCCTTTTCATCTTCGCTTGGTTAGCGTAGATGAGATGAAGGACTACTACGCCGTTCTGGGCGTATCCCGAGACGCCAGCCAGGAAGAAATAAAAAAGGCCTACCGCAAGCTGGCGCTCAAATACCACCCCGACAAGAACCCGAACGACCCCAGCGCCGAAGAGCGCTTCAAGGAAATAAACGAAGCCTACGCGGTCCTCTCCGACCCCGAGCAGCGCTCCCGTTACGACCGCTTCGGCACCGCCGACCCCCGCCAGGCGCACCCGGCGGACCCGGGCGTGGGCGATCTTTTCGACCTGCTGGGGCAGATGTTCGGCTTCAACGTAACCGGCCGCGGCCGCGCCGGCCCGCGGCGTGGCGAAGACCTGGAAACGGTGGTAACCATCAGCCTCGAGCAGGCGGCCAAGGGCGGCGAGGTAGAGGTTCGCTACCGCCGTCTGGTGCTCTGCGAGGCCTGCGGCGGCGCCGGCGGCAAGCGGCAAACCTGCCCCACCTGCGGCGGAGCCGGCCGGGTTCGCCAGGTTCAGCAAAGCATCTTCGGGCAGTTCGTGACCGAGACTGCCTGCCCGCACTGCCGCGGTCGCGGCTACCTGCTCAGCGAAACCTGCCCCACCTGCGGCGGCAAGGGGCGGCTGGAGAAGGAAGAGCGCATCAAGGTTACCCTGCCCGCGGGAATGGACGAAGACGACCTTTTACGGGTTCCTGGCGCTGGTAACGAGTCAACCGGAGGGGCGGGCGACCTGTACGTACGGGTTAGGATCAAACCCCACCCCGAGCTTAAGCGCGAGGGGAAAGACCTGATCTACCACCTCAAGCTGGGGCTGGCTCAGGCGGCTTTGGGGAGCCAGCTCGAGGTGCCGACGCTGGAAGGTAAGGTGCCGCTCGAGGTCCCCCCGGGCACCCAGCACGGCGCGGTCTTCGAACTGCCCGGCCAGGGCCTACCCGACCCCCGCGGCGGGCGGCCCGGGAACCTGCGGGTAGTGGTAGAGCTGGTGGTGCCTAAAAAGCTTTCCCCGCGAGCCCGGGAGATATTACGCGAGTACGCCGCCGAAGTGGGCGAGGAAGTTCCCCCCGAAGGTTGGCTGGAAAAGGTCAAAAAGAAGATCTTCAAGTAAGTTTGGTGGCACCCGCAGATGGATGCTCAAGGCTACGGTCCATCGGTTGGTCGCGCCTAGTTGTACCCTCCCAACACGTCGTTCACAAAGTCCGGGAGGGGCGGAGCGTGGTGGTTATTAGTAGGTGGTAGGAAGTGGGAGGTAGGAGGCGGGACGGTACGTAGTACGTGGTGCGTGGTAGGTGGAATGTAGGAGGTGGGATGTAGGAAACGGCGCAAAAACGGGTTTCCACAGGCTACGAACTACGGGCCACGAGCCGGTTTCAAAACCCCCACCCCGGCCCTCCCCAAAGGGGAGGGAGCTTTTTTAACTTTCTGCAGCCAGTGCAGCACCTCCATGCCGACTCCTGGATTGGTCCTGGACCCCGGCTGGGGTCCAGGGTCGTTTTATAAGTCGCGTTTGGGGCTTTGCGTTGCCACCATTGTTTCTTACGACATCCACGAGCGACGGAGACCGCGCTGATCTGGACTGGCTCGCGCTAGCCAAGACCCGCTTGGCTGGAATGACGGCCTTTAGTTTGGCTTGAGACTGGCAGAACGCCGGCCTGCTGCCTCGCGCACTCCGCCTCACGCAACCCAATTACCACGTACTACGTACCACGCACTACGAACAACGCGACGGGGTTTCCACAAGCCACAAGCTACAAGCTGCGTGCCGCTTTTCTCGATTCCCCGGACGAGGCTGGCTCTACCAGCTGAGATCCAGGGTCCATGCCGTACGAACCGCCAAGACTCTGTCGCCATCGCCCTGCCCGCCACGTGTTACCCGCTGCGGGCCGTCCCTTCGCCTTCACCACGCACTACGAACAACGCACTACGAACCCGCAGAGCGGACACACGGGTCCGCCCCTACGGCGAGATAAAACGCGCCACGAGCTACGGGCCGCGAACACGGGCCTGCCCGTTCCCTCCCCCTCTTTCCCTCGAGCATTGACAGTTGTTACTTTACATCGTAAAGTACTTTTCAATATGGAGAACAAAGCCGCACAACCATCTCCCGCGGAGGCGCGGGCTGCCCTGTCAACTGCCCAAAAGCAGCAAAAGCGCGCCCGCCGCATCTACAAGGTGTTCAGCGGGGCCTCTTTCATCATCTGGGGTTCTATTTACACGGTCGCCTACGGCATAACTCACTTTCGCCCCCAGCTGGC
>JALVWZ010000171.1 GCA_027023115.1 Thermaceae bacterium | reverse complement strand
CTCCAAGATAATCCTCCGCGCCGGCTCCGGATTCATCGAAGTCGAAGACGACGGACCCGGGTTGCCGGCGCCGCTCGAAGCCCTTTCCCAGCCCTTCCACAGTCAAAAGCTGCGCGGGGTACGCTCGGGTAGCTCCGGTCTGGGTCTCTACATAGTCCGTCAGGTGGCCGAGCTCCACAAGGGGGTCTTCCGCACCTGCAAGGGTAGTCTTGGCGGTGCCTGTATTCACCTGGAGGCGAACGACCGCCGTCTGTCTACCTATACCTTGCTATGATGGTGTAGTTTATGCGTCTCTTGATAGCAGATGACCACCCGCTCTTCCGCATTGGCCTGCGCGCCGCGCTGGAAAAGGAAGGTTTTTCCGTCGTAGGCGAGGCCGGTGACGGCGACGAGGCTATCCGTTTGGTCGAAACTTATCAGCCCGAGGTGGTAATCCTCGACATCCGCATGCCAAAGATGGACGGCATCGAGGCCTGTAACCAGTTGCGTCAGCGCGGCTATGACGGGTTAGTGGTCATGCTGACTACCTTTACCGAGGCCGCCATCCAGAACAAGGCCGCCTCAGCCGGCGCCAACGCCTACTTTTCCAAAGAAGTAAGCCCCGCCGAGCTGGCGCGGCGGATCCAGCGGCTGACGGCCAACCCCGATGATCAGGTCTTCACCCCGCCGCCGGTACCCAGCTTGACCCCGCGCGAGCGTGAGGTGCTCAGCCTGCTCTCGCTAGGCCTGACCGCCCGCGAAATGGGCGAGCGGCTGGGTCTCAAGCCCGACACCGTGCGGGACTACCTGAAGCGCCTCTACGGCAAGCTCGACGCCGGCAACCGCATCGAGGCGCTGGAGCAGGCGCGTCGCCTGGGTTTCCTCGATTCACCCTAAGCTAAGCTATCCCGGTAAACTGTAGTTGATGAAACTCGTAATCGCCGTGGTCCAAGACACCGACGCCGCCAACCTGATCAGCGCCCTGGGCAAGGCCGGCCTGACTTCCACCAAGCTGGCCTCGACCGGCGGTTTTTTGCGCGAAGGGAACACTACCCTGCTGATCGGCGTCGCTGACGAACGACTCGACGAGGTCAAGAACATCATCCGCGATACCTGCCGCACTCGCACCCGTCTGCTCACCCCCGGCTTGCCGGTGGCGGAAACGCCCGAGTCCTTCGTGGGCCAACCGGTGGAGGTGCAGGTGGGAGGCGCGGTGGTATTCGTTGTCGACGTGGCGGAGTTCCTCAAGTTCTAGGAGAATTAGATGAAAATACGACTAACCGCTTTCCTGCTACCGCTGTTCCTGGCTCTCTCGCTGGCCCAGATAAGCTACCCGCCGGCTTCGTTCTTCAAAGCCCTTGGGGTAAGCGCCAAAGGCGACACCGTTACCTACAAGGGCGCGCAAATTAGCATCGAAGAGCTGGGCGGCCGCCTCTACAAGGTTCACTATCAGGGTCCGGCCAATGATTACGACACGGCCGCCGACGTACTGGCCGCGGCTGTGGGCGACGGCGGCATCAAAAAGCCTTTCGTTGACTGGATCACCAAGAACAAAGAAAAGATCGCCGCCGCCAAGAAGCCGCTCACCGTGGGCGTGGAACGCGCCTACTTCCTGGTGATCAAAGATGGCAAGGGCCTGGTGTTCGACGTGGTGCCGTACGAGGTTCCCGCCCAGGCCTTTGCCGACAAGGGGCACATCATTGGCAAGAAGGGCGTCCTCATCCGCGAGTACTCCGACTTCCAGTGCCCCTACTGCAAGATGTTCTTCGAAAAAGCGCTGCCGGAGATCAAAAAGCGTTACATAGACACCGGCAAGGCCCGCTTCGAGTTCAACCACTTTCCGCTGACCGAAATCCATAAAGAATCTCTCGACGCCGCCATAGCCAGCAACTGCGCCGGCGAGCAGGGCAAGTTCTGGGAGTTCCACGACCAGGTCTTCAAGAACGGCGCCGGCGACTACGACAAAAAAGCGGCTGCCCTGGGTCTGAACGTCAAGAAGTTCGATAGCTGCCGCCAGCAAGCCTCGGTGCGCGAAGGGGTCCTGGCGCAACGCAAGGAGGCAGTAAACCTCGGCCTCAATGGCACCCCGAGCGTCTTCGTGGGGCCCTTCCTGCTGCCCAACGCCTTTGACATAGACGCCTACGCCCGCTATATCGAGATGGCCGCGGCGCTCAACAAGAAATAGCTGCGGATGCTAACTGCCGGGGACTTGGTAATCATCCTCGACGCCAAGGGGCGGCGCTACTTGGTGCAGCTCGAGGAAGGCGGTCACTTTGGCCACCACGCTGGCGGCATCGATCACGACGAAATCAAACGTGCCGGCTACGGCAGCCGGATCAGCACCGCCAAGGGCGCCAACTTCTGGATCTTGCGGCCGACGCTGGAAGACTACGTCTTGCTGATGAAGCGCGGCGCGGCGGTGACCTACCCCAAGGACGCCGCGGCAATGCTGCTCATGCTCGACCTCTCCCCCGGCGAGCGGGCGCTCGAGGCTGGCAGCGGCTCCGGCGGCTTGAGCCTCTTCCTGGCGCGCGCCGTGGGGCCGGAGGGCAGCGTGGTTAGCTACGAAAGGCGGCCGGCCTTCAAGGCCCGCGCCGAGGAGAACGTGCGCGCCTGGGGCGCCGGCAACGTCAGCTTCGTGCTGGGGGCGCTGGAGGAAGCCAAGCTGGAAGCGGAGTCTTTCGACGCGGTGGCGCTCGACCTGATGGAGCCCTGGACGGTGCTCGAAAACGCGGTTCCAGCCCTCAAGACCGGCCGCAAGCTGGTCTGCTACCTGCCCAACATCACCCAGGTGGTGCAACTACTGGAGGAAATACGCGCCCGCCG
>JALVWZ010000170.1 GCA_027023115.1 Thermaceae bacterium | reverse complement strand
CTGCTCGGCCTTTCTTGCCGCTCTCCATATCTCCTTGCCAACCGTTGTAAGCTGCACTTGGGGGACCTCCCTTCTAGTGTCGGTCCCCCTTATTTTTATGGGTTGGGGTGTCTCAGATGTGTTTGTTGGGCGACACCGAAGCGGACGATCTTGGCCTGGCCACGGGTGAGGAGCACGGCCTTGGCGTTGTCGCCGAGGGCGAGCCCATCGGCCATTCCCGCCGCCAGGGCCATCACCTTCTTGAGCGCCCCCCCAAGCTCGACCCCCGCCACATTGTCCGTGGCGTAGCACAGTAGGCGGGCCCGTTCAAGGCCCGCTGCATCCCCACCGCCAGATCACCCCGTCCTTGCCGACTGCCAGCGCGGTGCCCCAGCCTCCTTCTCCCAGCACCGCAACCTTCACCGGCTACTTCAACAAGTACAGCAGTTC
The DNA here is from genome assembly GCA_027023115.1 of Thermaceae bacterium. GTDB lineage: Bacteria > Deinococcota > Deinococci > Deinococcales > Marinithermaceae > Oceanithermus. The sequence goes on along the minus strand of JALVWZ010000170.1, from coordinate 2,378 downwards.
AAAGGCCTCGTACCAGGCTCCGGCGATCAAGAATAGCGTTCCCAGCAGGAGGGTCACCGATAGCAGACTCACCCCGTAGCGGAAGCCGCGGCCGCGCAGCGTTTCGGCCAAAAGCACCAAGCCGCCAAAAGTAACCAGGATGTAGCCCTGCAGCTCCAGTAGCAGCGTCGGCAGGTGGTAAACGTAAACGCTCCAGGGGATGACAGCCGGGCTGAGGGCGAAGCCGAAAGCCAGGTAGCGGCCCATGTTGATCAGCAGCGCCGGGATCCCCAAAAACAGCGCCGGCAGGTAGCTGGTAAGCAGAAGACCGTGTGAAAAGTTCCAGTAAAAAATGACCCAGGCCAGCTTGCTAACGCCCATTTTGGTGGCGTCCTGAAGACCGATGTTTTCCAGGGCCATGCCAATGCTCTGCTGCAGCACCTGCGCCAGTTGCGGGGTGGCGTAGGCGGCCAGGGCGCCGAGCACGAACAGGCCGTAAAGAAGTAGGTTTACGTAAACGTAGAGTTTCTTGTAGGGCGCGAGCAGCACCCAGGCGGCGCGCCAGGTACGGGCAATACCCCCTTGCAACAGAGCCAGCGCCAGCAAGATACTGGCGGCGGCGAAGAGCAGGCGCGCCAGGTCGCTTTTGACCCAGGCCGGTATCATCCCGCCGCTTGGAAGCCAGTTGATCCGCAGCGGCTTGTTTCCCTGCAGGATCACCACCACTTCGCCGCCCCGCTGGCCAAGGGTGGCCGGAAAGCTCACCCGCAGCCCGCCGGCGCTGCGGCCTACCTTGGGCTCGTCAAGGTTTACCTGCAGGTCTGGGGGCGGCGGCGGAAACGCCAGGTAGTCACGCAGCCAATTGGCGGTCTGCTCGGGGCTAAGCTTGCTAAGTTCATTGAAGTCTAGCGGCTTGCTCAGCTTGCCGTCCAACCAGTGCTGCACCACCTGGCGTGCGAGCTCGACGGCGCTCTGATCGGGAGCCTGCGCCAGCGCCGGAATCAGCAAGAAAAGCAGAAGCAGGACTGTACGGCGCACGGTCAAACCTCCTTCAGGGGAACGCCCGCCTTGCAAAGCGGGCAAGATGGGGGGTCGTAAACGGGGGCCTCGAGCCGCGCCAGCGCCTCGAAGGGAACGCCAAAGCGGGCCGCGCCGCTACTGCGGTCGATGACGGCGGCCGCCCCCACCGGCACACCGCCGGCGCGCACGGCGGCGTCCAGCGCCTTCTTGAGCGAAGCACCGGTGGTCACCACGTCTTCCACCGCGATAAATCGGTCACCCGGGTTGACCTCGAGGCCGGGGCGGATGGTCATCCCTCCCGCGGCGGCCTTCTCGGCGAAGAGTGCCCGGGCCCCGAGCGCCCGCGCCACCACGAAGCTGAGCACCACCCCGCCGATGGCGGGGCCAATCACGAAGTCTATCTCTTCGTCTTCGAAGGGAGCGGCCAGGGCCGCGCCGACTGCTTCGGCGTAGAGGGGGTGTTGCAGGAGCGCCGCGGTCTGCAAGAAGAGCGGGGAGTGCTTGCCGCTGCGCAACAAAAAGTGGCCCTCGAGCAGAGCGCCGGTCTTGCGGTAGAGCTCCAGAACATCCACGGCTCCATCCTACCCGCCCAGAGCCGCCAGGTACTCCTCCGCCTGGCGAAGCGCCGCCTCCAGGTCGGGCCGGCCGCCCGGGTAAAAAAGAGACCGCGAGGCCGACCACAAAAACCCCTCTCCCGGCCGGGGCCTAGCCCCCTGCGCTCCCAGCCCCGGGACCAGAAAGAGGCTCTTGGGCAGCAGCGGGCGCAGCTCAGCCAGCGCCTCTGGGTGGGTTCCGCCCACCACCGCGCCGACGCGGCTCCAGGAACCGGCAGGGTAGCGCTCGCTCCAGGCGGCGACGCGTTCGGCGACACGCCTGTAGAGCGGTCCGGCGCCGGTTTCGAGGTCTTGAAAATCAGCCGCGCCCGGGTTGGAGGTCTTGACCAGCACGAACACCGCGCCGCCGTGCGCGCGGGCCGACGCGAAGAACGGCTCGAGGGCGTCTTCCCCCAGGTAGGGGTTGACCGTCAGGGCGCTCCCCGGCCAGCGCTCCAGGGTGGCGCGGGCGTAGGCGGCGGCGGTGCTGCCGATGTCGCCGCGTTTGGCGTCGTGGATCACCGGCAGGCCGAGAACCCGCGCGGCGGCGATGAGGCGCTCCAGGAGCTCCCAGCCCGGCCTGCCGAGCGCCTCGAAGAAGGCGTACTGGAACTTGACCGCCGCCACCCGCTCCGCCAGCGCCTCCATCAGCTCGAGAGCGTAGCTTTCGGCGTGCTCCAGCGGCCGCGGGCCCAGGTGCAGCTCCATACGGGGGTCCACCCCCAACACCAGCGGCGGCCGCGCCGCTACCTCGATGGGAAAATCGAGAGCCATGCCCCATGCTAC
>JALVWZ010000169.1 GCA_027023115.1 Thermaceae bacterium | reverse complement strand
GGCTCGACCGCCGGCACGCCGAGCGACTGCTGAACAAGAACGTTGTTTTGGTGATGGACGTTGTGGCCTCGGGCGGCACCATGAAGGCGCTGGAGCGGATGGTAAGCCGCGCCGGCGGCAAAGTGGTGGGGCGCATGGCGGGTTTCCACCAGGGCGACTTGAAGCTCGACATCGTCACCGTAGCCGAACTGCCGCAGCTCTAGCTGCGCGGCCATAACAGTTCGTTCACGCTGCCCCCATCGTGGTTGGCGTCTTCTTGTCACCCCAGCGAAAGCTAGGTGTAACTTCCCGACGCGTTGTTCACGAAGTCCGGGAGGAGGCGGAGCGAGGCGGTTCGTAGGAGGTAGGGAGTGGGAGGTAGGTGGCGGGGCGGTACGTAGTACGTGGTGCGTTGTACGTAGCGGGTGGCTGGCATCGAGCGCGTCATGCGCGATGGCGCGTTGCGAATCTCCCCGGAGTACCCTGGTGAACAAAGTTGGTCGGACTATGCGGTTAGCGGGGCAGGCTGCGCCGGCGGCGCTGGGCTTCTTTGTCTACCAGCTCGTTCTCGCGGTGGCCGGCGTGGCCCTTTTGCCAGTGCCAATCCACTTGATGGCGGGCGGTTTCTTCTAACAAAGCCTGCCAGAGGTCCTTGTTCTTGACCGGCTTTTTGGCGGCGGTCCTCCAGCCGTTCTTTTGCCACTTCTCCAGCCAGCCGTCGGTAAACGCCTTCTTGAGGTACTGCGAGTCGGTATAGAGCTCGACCCGACAGGGTTTTTTGAGCTGCCTGAGCGCCATGACCGCCGCGGTCAGCTCCATGCGGTTGTTGGTGGTGTTCGGCTCGGCGCCGCTGATGAGCTTTTCGTGGTCGCCGTAGCGCAGTAGCGCCGCCCAGCCGCCGCGGCCTTTGTCGTCGGCGGAGCCGTCGGTATAGACCTGCACCCGACAGTTCACGGTTGCTCCCAGATACGCGGCGGCGCCAGCTCCAGCAGGTTGCCGGCCGGGTCGCGGAAGAAGATGCTCTCGCCGCCGGGCCAGGTGGCGCGGCTAGTGGCGTAGCCGGCGTTTCGTAGCCGCTCTTCCCAGTAGTCGAGCTCGGCGGCCGGCACCGAGAAGGCGACGTGCACCGAACCCTCGGCGCCGTGGGCGGGCACGTCTTCGGCGCGGCGGGTCTGGTCGGGATTGAAGACCAGGAACATGCTAGCGCCGACGCGAAAAAAGATGTGGCGCGGCGGTTCGTAGACCAAGCACTCCAGACCCAGCACATTTTCATAGAAATCGCGGGCCACCGCCAGGTCACGGGCGTAAACGCTGGCCTCGAGCACGCCCGTTGGTCCGGTCACTCCCATTCGATAGTCCCCGGCGGTTTGCTGGTCAGGTCGTAGACTACGCGGCCAATCTGGGGTATGCGCTGCGGGATGCGACGCGCCACCTCGTCGAGGAACTCGTGGGGCAGTCGCGCCCAGTCGGCGGTCATGCCGTCGCTGCTGGTGACGGCGCGAAGCGCCAGCACGTAGCCGTAGCGGCGCTCGTCGCCGGTCACGCCGACGCTCCTCACCGGCGTTAGCACCGCCAGCGCCTGCCAGACTTCGTCGTAGAGGCCGTGGTCTTTGAGGGCGCTGATGAAGATGTCGTCGGCGCGGCGCAGGATCTCGAGCTTCTCCTCGTCCACCGGCCCAAGGATGCGAATGGCCAACCCCGGCCCCGGAAAGGGGTGGCGCAGGCGGATGGTGTCGGGCAGGCCCAGCAGGAGACCCAGTTCGCGCACCTCGTCTTTGAACAGGAAACGGAAGGGCTCCAAGAGCTCGAAGCCAAGCTCGGCCGGCAGGCCGCCAACGTTGTGGTGGCTCTTGATGTTGGCCGCGCCCGCACCGCCGGCGCTCTCGATTACGTCCGGGTAGAGGGTGCCCTGGGCCAGGAAGCGGAACGGCCCCAACCGGCGGGCTTCTTCCTTGAATACGGCGATGAACTCGCGGCCGATGATCTTGCGCTTTTGCTCCGGGTCGCTCACCCCGGCCAGCGCTTTCAAAAAGCGGCTGCGAGCGTCTACGGTTATCAGGTTGACCCCGGCGGCCGAGAGCGCCCGCTCCACTTCCTCGCGCTCGCCGAGCCGCAGCAGGCCGTGGTCTACGAAGATGGCGCTGTGCTCCACTCCGGCGCGGGCCAAAAGCAGCGCCAGGGTGCTCGAGTCTACCCCGCCGCTGACCGCCAGCAGGACCCGCTCGCCGGCGGCTTTGGCGCGCACCTCGTCCAGGGCGGCGTCGAGGGCGTGGCCGGGCGTCCAGCTGCGCTCAACGCCGGCGGCGGCCAGGAAGTTTTCAAGGATTTCCATGCCCTTGGGGGTGTGGGCCACCTCGGGGTGGAACTGGACGCCGAAGAGGCAGCCGGAGGCGTCTTGGATGGCGGCTACCGGGTTCTCGGCGGTTTGGGCCACCACGCTCCAACCAGAAGGCAGGGCGGTTACCGCGTCGGCGTGGCTCATCCAGACCTGCACCTCGCCCTCCAACCCGGCAAAGAGGGGGCCCTGATAGCTGGTCAATAGCGCCTTGCCGTACTCGGCGCGGCCGGAACGTTCCACCCTGCCGCCGTAGTGCTGGGCTAGAAACTGCATACCGTAGCAGATGCCCAGCACCGGCAGACCCCGCTCGAGCGCCTCGGGGTGCGGTCGCACTGCGCCCTGGTCAAAGACTGAGCTGGGACCGCCGGAGAGGATGAGGGCCTCCGGCTGGTGGCGCTCTATCTCGGCCGGCGCTGCGCCGCCGGGCAGAACCACCGTGTAAACCCGCAGCTCGCGCAGACGCCGGGCAATGAGGTGGGTGTACTGGGAACCGAAGTCGA
>JALVWZ010000168.1 GCA_027023115.1 Thermaceae bacterium | reverse complement strand
TATTTCTACTGGCCACAGGCCACGAGCCATTGGCCATCTCATCACCACGCACCACGTACTACGTACGACGCACCACGTACCCGCAGGGCGGCAAGTGGGTCCGCCCCTACGACGAGGAAACACCACAGGCTACGAGCCACAGGCCATCCCGTCACCATCACCACGTACCACGCACCACTTACCACGTACCTATGTACCACTAGAAGAAAACCCGCTCGTTGCCGCGGAAAACGTGCACGTAAACCCCGGCCGCCTGCAGCAGGTTCCTGCGCTCCAAAAGCCGGGCCATGCCGTCGGTGCGGCCCCAGACCGGCCGGCCCGTCTCGCCGGGGCGCAGGAAAAAGCCCTCGGGAAACATCAGGATGTGCACCCGGCTGGCGCGGGCGCGGGCCGCCAGCGCTCCTTCGATTACCTCCACCGGCGCGTCCTCGGTGAGCACCAGCAGGTTCACCCCCGGCGGCGGTAGCGGCGGCGGGGCGGTCCGCGCGGCGGGGCGCAAGCGGGCCAGCTCGGCCAGCAATCTGCGCATGGCCTCTAGACCCCTGACCGGCGGCGCGACGAACCCCGGCCAAGCCAGACCCACCGCCAAGCCCTGCCCTTCCAGGTGAAAAGCCAGGCTGGCCGCCAGCTCGGCCATGTGGTCCATGTAGACATCGCTGCCGCGAGTATCTATGAAGATCCAAACGCCGGTGGCCCGCACCCAGGCGAACTCGCGAACCATCATCTGCCCGCGGTGGGCGGTGGCCTTCCAGTGAACCCGCCGTAGCGAGTCGCCGGGGCGGTATTCGCGAATACCACGGTAACGGCTGGCGTCTTCGACGCCCAGCCGCCCCGACTCGGGCCCTTCGGCGAGCAAGGTCAGCGCCAACTCGGGCGGGAGCTGGTCCCAAACACGTGGGTAGACCACCAGCTTGGCCAGCTCTCCCCGGACTGGCACCTCGCGTTCGCGCAGGCCGAAAACGTCGCTAACGAACAGGCGCGCTCCGGGCAGGGTGTACTCGCCGCGCTGCTTGGGTACCGCCTCGGCCTGCAGGCGGAGGGTCTGCCGCCCCCAACCCAGGCCGGCGTGCGACTCGCCGAGCAACCCCAGCTTGGGCGCCGCCTCCCACTCGAGCCGCCAGTATGCGGGCAGGGGCAGGTCGAAGTCCACCTCCAGCCAGACCGGCCGCGGCCTGCCGGCGGCCCCGTAGCGCCGCGTGGTGCCGCTCTTCTGCCGGCCCGGGCGCAGGCCGGGCAGCGCCGCCCAGAGCGCCGCCAGCCCCACCAGAAACAAGAACAGAAGCAGCTTCAAACAATCTCCTCGCTAGGGACCGGAACTGCCTTGAGCACGCGGTTTATCACGTCGGCGGCGGTTGTCCCCTCTAGCCGCTCCTCGGCCCGCAAAATCAGACGGTGCTCGAGCACCGGCCCGGCGGCCCGCTTGACGTCGTCGGGAATGACGTACTCCCGTCCGGCCAGCGCCGCCAGCGCCATCGCCGTGCGCTGTAAGGCGAGCCCGGCGCGCGGGCTGGCCCCCAGCGCCACGTCGCGCTCGCCGCGGGTGGCCCGAACCAGCCGCGCCACGTAGTCGGCCAGCTCTGGTTCCACCCGTACCGCCAGCACCGCGTGTTGCAGACCCTTTAGCTCGGCGGCGTCAGACACCGCCCGCAGCTCGGTTATCGGGTGCTCGCCGCGCATCCGGCCAAGCAGCTCCACCTCCTGTTCCTCGCTGGGATAGCCGAGCCGCAGGCGCAGCAAAAAGCGGTCCAACTGCGCTTCGGGCAGCGGGAAGGTGCCGTCCATCTCGATCGGGTTCTGGGTGGCGATTACGAAGAAGGGCTGGGTCAGCGGCCGCGTTTCGCCGTCTACGGTAACCTGGCCCTCGGCCATCGCCTCCAGCAGCGCCGACTGAGTCTTGGGGGTGGCGCGGTTGATCTCGTCGGCCAGCAGGACCTGGGTAAACACCGGGCCGGGTACGAAGCGAAAGTCGCCGCCCTGCCAGACGTTGACGCCGGTAAGGTCGCTGGGGAGCAGGTCGGGGGTGAACTGTACCCGCTTGAACTCGAGGCCCAGACTGGCCGCCAGCGAACGGGCCAGCATGGTCTTGCCGGTGCCTGGTACGTCCTCCAGCAGCACGTGCCCGCCCGCCAGCAGACCGGCCAGCAAGAGCTCGATGGTTCGTTCCTGACCTACCATTACCTTTTCGATGTTCGCGCGCACCCGCGCGTACCAGTCTGCAATCACGCCTCTTCCCTTCCTTTCTCCAACTCGGCGGCGATCAGCCGCACCAGCTCCTCGGCCCGCGCCGCTTCGGCTTCGTCGGCTATGCCACCGTATCGCACCGGTTCATACAGGCAGGTCAGCTCGAGCGCCTCTGCCGCCACCGCCGGATAGCGCTTCTTCAGCCGCGCCGCGTACTCGCGCGGCGTCTCGCTGCGGCTGACCGGCGCGTAGGCCAGCATCAGCCGTAAGAACTCGCGGTAGGCCGTGCGCACCCGCCCTGCGAAAGCCGGGCCTCGCCGCGGTTCTGGCGCGGCGGGCTCCACTTCTTCCCCGTCCGCATCCATAGAGCGCAGGCCCTGGTAGGCCAGGTAGATCAACAGAACCAACAAAGCGAACACCGCCAGCTCGGCCAACGGCATCAAGAACCCCACCGGCGCCCGCCGGACGATCACCGGCGCCGCATTCGGACTGCCTACCAAACGACTTCCGTGAACCGCCGCCCGCCCGCCAGCGCCGGCGTTGGCGCCGTTTCCCTCGCCGTGAAAGACGACCGCGAACCAAAGCACCACCAGCGTTATCGAAGCCAACGATATGACCGCCAATAGCAGCGGAAAGCGCTCCGC
>JALVWZ010000167.1 GCA_027023115.1 Thermaceae bacterium | reverse complement strand
GCGGTGCTGCACTCGGCCACCAAGTGGATCGGCGGCCACGGGGCGGCACTGGCGGGGGCGCTGGTGGACGGCGGCCGGTTCGACTGGGAAAACGGCCGTTACCCGCTCCTCGACGGACCCCAGGATAGTTACCACGGCTTGGTGCCGGCGCGGGACTTTGCGCCGGCGGTGCTGGCCGGCGCGGCCCGCAGCGGCGGCCTGCGCGACTTCGGCCCGGCGCTGGGGCCGCAGGACGCCTTTCTGCTCCTTTTGGGCCTGGAAACGCTGGCGCTAAGGGCCGAGCGCCACGTCGAGAACGCTCTGGCGTTGGCGCACTGGCTGCGGGAGCGCCCCGAGGTGGCCTGGGTCAACTACCCCGGCCTCGAGGACCATCCCAGTTATGCGCGCGCCCGGCGCTACTTCGGCGGGCGGCCGGGGGCGGCGCTGTCGTTCGGCCTGGCAGGCGGTTACCAGGCGGCGGAGCGGCTGCTGGAACGGCTGGAGCTAGTCAGCCACCTGGCCAACGTGGGCGACACCCGCACGCTGATCATCCACCCCGCCTCGACCACCCACGCCCAGCTGTCGGCCGCGGCGCTGGCGGCGGCCGGGGTGCGGCCGGAGATGCTGCGGCTGAGCGTGGGCATCGAGAACCTGGCCGACATAGAGGCCGACCTGGCGAGCGCGTTGGAGGGGCTCTGATGGCGACGCTGCTGTACGAAGAAATAGGTGACCACGAAGCGCTGGCGCTTTTGCCGGAGCGAGCCGCCGGCGAGCTCGGGCCGCGGCCGCGCACGGCCCGGCTGGGGCGGTTCGAGCCGGAGGGCGGCGGCGCGATCGAGCAGCTTACTTTGCGTTACGAAACCTACGGCGAGCTGGCGCCCGCCGGCGACAACGCCCTGGTGGTGTTCCACGCCCTCACCGGCTCGGCACACGCCGCCGGCGTCTACGATGAAGAAGTTCTGGCGGAGCTCTCGGCCTACGAGCGGGCCTTTGGCGCACGCGGCTGGTGGAGCGAGGTGGTTGGTCCGGGGCGGGCGCTCGACACCAACCGCTACTTCGTAATCAGCGCCAACGTGCCCGGGAGCTGTTACGGCTCGAGCGGGCCCGCTTTTGACGGCGGGTTCCCGCAGCTTTCGATCCGCGACATGGCCCGGGCTCAGGCGCTCTTGCTGGACCAAATGGGCGTGGCGGCGGCGCGGGTGGTGGGCGGCAGCATGGGCGGGATGCTGGCGCTGGAGTTTGCGCTCGAGTTCCCGCGGCGCACCGAGGCGCTGGCGGTTTTTGCCGCGCCGGCCCGGCAGACCCCCTGGGCGCGCGCCTGGCAGCACCTGCAGCGGGAGGCCGTGCGTCGCGCCGACCTGGCTTTGGGGCGGGCGGTTTCGATGCTCAGCTACCGCCACCCGCGCGGCTTTGGCGAACGCTGGAGCGAAGAGCCCCAGCGGGCGGAGAGCTACCTCGACTACCAGGGAGGCAAGTTTAGCGAACGCTTTTCGCCGGCCAGCTACGAGCTGCTGACCCGCGCCATGGACGGGCACGACGTCGGCCGCGGTCGCGGCGGCGTGAGCGCGGCGCTGGCGGAGTTACGGGCGCCGGCGCTCTTCGTGGGCATAGACAGCGACCTGCTCTATCCGGCCGAAGAGGTGCTGCGCAGCGCGGCCCAGGCCCGCGCCGAGTACGCCGAGATCAGCAGCGCTCACGGCCACGACGGTTTTTTGATCGAGAGCGGGCAGGTGGAGCGCCTACTGCGCGCGTTCGGTTTCTAAGTCTGCCCGCTCGCCGGCGAGGAGCCGGTTCAGGCCGGCTTCGTCCAGCACCGGCACGCCCAGTTCGCGAGCCTTCTTGAGCTTGCTGCCGGCGCCGGGGCCGGCTATCACGCAATCGGTCTTACGGCTGACCGAGCCGGCCACTTTGGCGCCAAGGTTTTCCAGTTGCTCCTTTACCTCGGTGCGGGGGCGGCTCAGCTCGCCGGTGAGGACGACCGTCAGACCGGCAAGCGGTTGTTCGGCCGGCTGGGGCTGGCTGGCGGCGAAGCTCACCCCCGCCGCGCGCAGGTCTTCTATCAGTTCCCGCATACGCGGCTCGGCGAGGGCGCGGCGGATTTCGGTGGCGGTTATCGGGCCGACGTCGGGCACGGCCTCCAGCTCTTCGACCGAGGCCCGCAGCAGGCCGTCCAGGGTGCGGAAACGGCGCGCCAGCACCCGCGCCAGCGCCTCGCCCACCTGCGGGATGCCGAGGCCGTAAAGGGCGCGCTCGAGCCCCCGGTTCTTGCTGGCCTCGATCTGCGCCAACAGGTTGGCGGCGCTCTTCGGGCCCATCCTTTCCAGGCTCTCCAGGTCGGCCGCGCTCAGCCGGTAGAGGTCGGCGGCGTTTTTCACCAGGTCCTTTTCGAGCAACTGCTCTATCAGCTTGTCGCCCAGGCCCTGAATGTCCAGCGCCCGGCGGCTGGCCCAGTGGCGCAACTGTTGAAAGGCCTTGGCCGGGCAGAGGGGGTTGGGGCAGCGGTGGATCTTGCCGTCCGCCACCAGCTCTGCGCCGCACTCGGGGCAGCGGTCGGGGAAGACGATGGGTTGTTCGTTGCCGGTGCGTTTTTCCTTGACCACCCGCAGGACCTCGGGGATGATCCCGCCCGACTTGTGCAAGAGAACCATGTCGCCAACGCGGGCGTCCAGCTCTTCGATAAAGGCCTTGTTGTGAAGGGTGACGCGGCTGACGGTGGTGCCGTCGAGTTCGATCGGCGTCAGGTTGGCGACCGGCGTGATGCGGCCGGTGCGGCCCACCTGGAAGGCGACGCTCTCGATGCGGGTCTCCTTTTCCTCGGCGGGGAACTTGTAGGCGATGGCCCAGCGTGGCGACTTGGCG
>JALVWZ010000166.1 GCA_027023115.1 Thermaceae bacterium | reverse complement strand
CGGGCACCCCGTCTCCGTCACCACACACCACGTACTACGCACCACGAACCTAAGGGGCGGACACACGGGTCCGCCCCTACGACGAGACGACACGCCCACGAGCTGCTACTACAGGCCACAAGCCACAGACCACTTGCTGCTGTTTCGTCATTCCAGCCAAGCGAGCCAGTCCAGACCGGCGAACCCACCGGCTACGCAATCCCAAGAGTCGAAGAAGAAGATTTGGTGTTTAGGCGACGACGACGCAGAGCCCTTGCCACGACTTTTGAAGCTGTCCCGCCCCAGCTTTCGCTGGGACGACGGGCAGATACTCGCGGCTGCTAGGTAGCGCGAACGACGTGTGCAGGCTGTACATTTAAGCAACGCCGGTGAGCGCCTCCATTACCCGCACCACGCTCTCGCTGGCTAGCGCCTCCCGCCGCAGCGCCGGCGGCGCACCCGCCAAGTACCCGCTCAGGTGGCCGCGAAACGCGCGTAGGGCCCAGAGCTCGCCGCGCTTCGCGTACCACTCCAGATGCAGTTCCAGGTGCTCCCTGGCCGCCTGCCGTTTCTGCGCGAGGGTGACCGCCCTGCCCCGCAGCTCGGCGAAGAACCAGGGCCGCCCCACCGCTCCCCGGGCCACGGCTACGGCCAGCCCCAAAGCGCGGCGCTCGCGGTAGTCGGCCACCGTCCGCACGTCGCCCGTGCCCACCACCGGGATCCGCACCGCCCCGGCCACCTCGCTAATCCGCCCCCAGTCGGCGCGGCCGCCGTAGCGCTGGCGGGCCGTGCGCCCGTGGACGCGTAGGAGCGCCGCTCCGGCCTGCTCGAGCACCCGGGCCACCTCCACCACGTTTACCCGCGAAAACCCCAACCGCAGCTTCACGCTCACCGGCAGGCCGGTCGCCTCACGCACCCCGGCCACCATGCGCGCCGCCCGCTCGGGATCGTCCAAGAGCGCCGCCCCCGCGCCTCGGGCGGTCACCTTGGGCATCGGGCAGCCCATGTTCAGGTCAATCGCCCGCGGGCGCACGCGCTCCGCCACCAAAGAAGCGGCGGCAGCCACCGCGGCCGGGTCCGCACCCGCTAGCTGCACGACCCGCGAGCGCTCTTCTGGGTGCAGGCGCAACAATTCCCAGGCGGCCGCTCCGCCCTGCAGGAGCGACCGGCTCATCACCATCTCCCCCACCGCCCACAGCGCCCCAAAGCGCTCGGCCACGAGGCGGAAGGGCGCGTCGGTAAAGCTGGCCATGGGGGCGAGCACCGCCCCCTCGGCCGAGGGATCAAAGAGGAAATCCACCCCGCGATTCTACCGACCTACTAGCGCCTGCGCAGATATCGCCACCCCAGCGCCTCGAGCGGCACCTTTCCCCGGTAGGTGCGATGGGTATGCACGTCCTGCCAGGCCCCCGGAGGAAGCGGTGCGGTCTGGGGCTCTGTGGAGTTGTTGAAAAGCGCCAGCACCTCGCCGGCGCCGGGATAGCCGCGGAAGAAGCCGAGCAACGGCCCCTCGCCCAGGTAGGCGCGCCAAACCGCGGTATCGAAGGCCGGTAACTGGGCTTTGAGCGCGGCCAGTTCGCGGTAGAAGGCTTGCATCCTCGCGTCGCACTGCTGCCACTGGAAGGGGTAGCGCTCCTTGTCGTAGGGGTCTTTCTCGCCCAGGAAGGCGCACTCGTCGCCCTGGAAGTGCACAGGCACGCCGGGCAGGGCGTAGAGGATCGCGGTGGCCAGGCGCTGGCGCGCCAGCCCCTCGGCCGTGGGCTGCTGGCCAAACTTGCCTCCGCCTAAGTCGGTGAGCAGGCGGCTGGTGTCGTGCGAGTCGATGAGGTTGAAGCCCATATCCATGCTGGCTTCTGGAAAAACGGCGTAGACCTGGCTCATCTCGCGCAGGGCGCGCTTGCCGCTCGCGAACGCAGCCGGCTTACCCTTGGCGTACTTGAGGATCGCGCCGCGGCCGAGGGCATAGTTCATCAGGCTGTCGAACTCGTCGCCCGCCAGCCAGCTCGGGTCGGCCTGCCAGATTTCGGCCACTAGGTAGGCGTTGGGGTTGATCTTCTTCAGCTCGGCCCGCATTTCCTTGAAAAAGGCGTGGGCGTCGATGAGATCGCCGGGAACGTCAACGCGCACCCCGTCGAAGCCGAAGCGGATCCAGTACTTGGCCACTTCCAACAGATAGCGGCGAACTCCAGGGTTGCCGGTGTTCAGCTTGGGCAGGCTGCCGATGTTCCACCAGCACTCGTAGGCCGTTTCGTCTCCCGGCTCGAAGGGCCACTTCTTGATGAAGTACCAGTTCCAGTAAGGCGAGTTGGGGCCTCGCTTCACCACGTCGCGGAAAGCCCAAAAACCCAGACCGGTATGGTTGGGCACGAAGTCGAAGAGCACCTTGATGCCGCGAGCGTGCGCGCCGTCGAGGAGAACGCTCAGGTCCGACTTGTCGCCGAACTTGGGCGATACCTTCAGGTAGTCGTGGGTGTCGTAGCCGTGGGCCGAGCCCGAGTCGAAGACAGGGTTCAGGTAGATGAGCCCCACTCCCTGGCGGGTCAGGTAGTCGAGTTTGCTGATGATACCGGCCAAGTCGCCGCCAAAGTACTGGTGGCAGCAAAGCTGCGGGGTTACCGGGCCGTTCCAGGGGGAGAGGAAGGGCTTGTTGTCGGGGTCCAGCCGCCGCCACTTGGCGTTGAAGTTGTACTCGTCGCTGGCGAGGGCCAGCGCGTCGTTGGCCGGCTCGCCGTTCAGAAAGCGCTCGGGGAAGATCTGGTAGCCCACGCGCTCGCCCACCCAGTCGAGGCCGCAAAAGGCGTTCCCGCTGTACTCGAAGGGGCCGAACGTGGCCTCGCGCCCGTCGGTCTGGACCACGCG
>JALVWZ010000165.1 GCA_027023115.1 Thermaceae bacterium | reverse complement strand
TGAGGGCCTGGGCCAAAGCGGCAATGGCGATGGCGTCGCGCGGGTTGGTGGCCAGGTCGGTGGCGCGGAACTCGATGGTCGGGTAACGGTGGTGGGCGCGCATGGCCCACCAGATGCGCGAGGCGTCCTTGATGGAGCCGGTCTTTACCAGGATCTCGACAAAGTGCTGATAGTCGGAATAGCTGGAGAAGGTGGCGGGAATGCCGGTGCGCGGCAGGCTGCGCCAGATGAGGCTGCGGTAGCTCTTGAGGCCGGTAACGCGGCCGCGCCAGAGCGGGCTCGAGACCGAGAGCGCCAGCAGGTGGGGCAGCATGTAGCGCATGGTGTTGATGGCGTCGATCCGGAACTCGTCGTCTTCGCCGGTGCCGACGTGAACGTGGGTGCCGAAGATTAGCAGCGCCCGCACCGCGTCCTGAAACTCGCCCAAAAGCTCCATGTAGCGGTCCTTTTGGGTTATGGGTACGTCTTCCCAGAGCGCGAAGGGGTGAGTGCCGGCGGCGACGATGCGCACCCCCTTGGCCTCGGCCAGGCGAGCCACCTCGCGCCGCATCTCCACCAGCATGCTGTAGGCCTCGCGGATATTGGCCGCCGGCGGGGTGCCGATCTCGACCATCGCCTGGTGCAGTTCCGGGTTGAGGAGCTGCTTGAGCGCCAGCGGGGCCTCGCCTAGCACCGCAGCGGCGACCGGCGCCAGGTCGCGGGTTTCCGGGTCGATAAGCTGATACTCTTCTTCGATGCCCACGGTCAGGGGCGGTGCGCCCTCTTGCATAATCCTTCCTCCAGAAAGATTGAGGCATTTTACGGTATTCTTCCCGCTCCGCGCAAGCACAACCGTTCCTCCGATCACGCTTGCGTGTATAGCTATGCAGGCCGCCAGGCGGTAAGCTGGGCTCGTCATGCCAGGAGTCGCGATTTTGGGAGCCCAGTGGGGCGACGAGGGAAAAGGGAAGGTCACCGATGCACTGGTGACCCAGGCCGACTACGTAGTGCGCTTTCAGGGAGGGGCCAACGCGGGGCATACGGTCGTCGCCGAGGGGCGCACCTTCAAGCTGCACCTGCTGCCCACCGGCGTCATCCACCCGCACGCGGTCAGCGTGCTGGCCGACGGGATGGTGATCGATGCCGAGGCATTCGCCAGGGAGATGGGCGAGATCCGCCAGCTCGGGCTCGAGCCCCGGGTGCGGGTATCCGAACGAGCGCACTTGGTGTTGCCCCACCACAAGTACGTGGAGAGCAAGGGCAACTTCGTGGGCACCACCGGCCGCGGTATCGGCCCCGCCTACGCCGACCGGGCGCGTCGGGTGGGCATCCGCGTGGGCGACCTGCTCGACGGGTCCACGCTGCGCGAGCGGGTGGAGCGCCTGCTGGCGGCCAAGCCCAACTCGACCGCCGGCGCCGGCTGGACCGACACGGCGCGGGCGCTTGAGGACCTGGAGCGGATGCGCGAGGTGCTGGCTCCCTACATTGCCGACACCGGCGCCGAGCTGCGCGGCGCCTGGAAGGCCGGCAAGAAGATCCTCTTCGAGGGCGCCCAGGGGACGATGCTCGACCTCAACTATGGCACCTACCCCTACGTCACCAGCAGCCACCCGACAGTCGGCGGCATAGTGGTGGGAACCGGGCTTTCGCACAAGGCGGTGAACAAGGTCTACGGCGTGGCCAAGGCCTACGCCACCCGCGTTGGCCACGGCCCCTTCCCCACCGAGCTGGCCGGCGAGCTGGCCGAGTTCTTGCGCGAAAAGGGCGGCGAGTTCGGGGTGACCACCGGCCGCCCGCGGCGGGTGGGCTGGCTCGACCTGGTGGCGCTGAAGTACGCCGTCGACCTGAACGGTATGGACGGCATCGTCCTCACCAAGCTGGACGTCCTCTCCGGCTTCGACGAGGTGCTGGTGGGCGTTGCCTACGCCGCCGGCGGCGTGGAGTACCGCGCCATGAAGGGGTGGGGCGAGCTGGCTGGGCTTTCCAGCCGGGCGGAGCTGCCGCCGGAGCTGAACGAATACATCGAGTTCATCGAAGACTACCTGGAAGTACCGGTGGTTATGTTTTCCACGAGCCCCCGCCGTGAAGACACCTTTGGCGCGGTCAGCTGGGTCTGAGCGCTTCGGGCCGGGGCAAAACCAAGCAGACGGAAGCCGGCCCGCGGGGCTTTGCCCCGCGGGCCGCTAGACTTGCTTACCAAAAGCCTTACTCGCCGACGCTGATGGGGATCCGCTTGGCCCGGGCGGTTTCCACCTTGGGCATCAGCAGGCGCAGCAGGCCGTTCTTGAACTCGGCCTTCACCTCGTCGGCGTTGATCTCCACCGGCAGGGTGAAGCTGCGCACGAAGGTGCCGTGCGGAATCTCCTGCAGGTAGTAGCGCCGCACGCCCTGATCCTCGACCGGTTTGCTTTCGCCGCGGATGGTGAGCTTGTTGCCCTCGAGGCTGATGTCGATCTCGTCCGGGCCCATGCCGGGAACCGCCATCTCCAGCACCAGCGCCTCGTCGGTTTCGTAGAGGTCCACCGGCGCAACGTAGGTGCTGGGAACGCTGGTACGCCCGAAGTCGCCCATGGTTTCCTCGAAGAGGCGGTTCACCTCGTCAAAGATGCTCAGCGGACCCCAGGTGCGGAAGGGGGTCAGTTCGCTGTTGGGTCGGAGTTCACGCTTTACCAGTGCCATACCAGTCACCTCCTACTATTATCTCTCCATAGCACATGATAAAATATGAGCCGATACATGTCAAGTATCGCCTGGATTCTACCGCTGCAACGCGGCGGAGAGCGCTTGCTGGCGGTTTTTCAGCTGTAAGGTTCGAACACGTTATTCACGCCCCTCCCTACGCCACAAGCATCTCCCCTCGTC
>JALVWZ010000164.1 GCA_027023115.1 Thermaceae bacterium | reverse complement strand
GCAATACCTGGAGCTCCTGCCAGACGCCGAAGAAGTGCGCTGGCAAATAGCCAGTTTTGCCAGAGGGCAAACCGCGGGTTAAGATGACGGCCATGGGTTTCAACGTTGGCGACCCGGTCATCTACCCCGCCCAGGGCGGCGGTTACATCCGCGAGATTGCCGAGCGCGAGGTCATGGGCGAGCGAAACACCTATTACGTCATCGAGCTCATACGCAAGCCGGGCACCATCATGGTGCCGGTGGCCAAGGCCGAGCAACTTGGCCTGCGCCCGCCTCTCGGCGGCGGTGAGCGCGAGGCTCTCCTGGCCGCGCTGGGCGAAGCACGTGAGCTGGCCAGCGGCTGGCCGGCGCGCCAGCGGGAAATAGGCCGGGCGCTCAGCGAGAGCGAGCCCGTGGAGCTGGCGCGTATGCTGGCCTCGCTGCACAAGCGCCACCTGAACCGGCCGCTGGCCGGCACAGAACACCAGCAGTACCGCGAGCTGATCGGGATCCTCAGCGAGGAACTGGCGCTTGCCGCGGGTAGCGACTTGGCGGAAGCCGAAGCTCTTTTGATGAGCAAACTTGATGAATACGCTGACCAGTCCTAGCACGGTCAGGGAGCTGTTGGAACGACACGGCTTGGCGGCCGATAAGCGGTTGGGGCAGAACTTCCTGGTGGACGCCGGTCTGCTGGGGCTGATAGTTCGCACCGCCGCGCCCACGCCGGGACAGCCGGTATGGGAGGTGGGTCCGGGGCTGGGCACGCTAACCCGGGCACTTGCCGAAGCAGGCGCAAGGGTAAACGCAATCGAAAAGGACGAGCGGCTTAGACCGTTGCTCGCGGAAACCCTGGCAGGGACCGACGTGAACCTGGAGTTCGCTGACGCGCTCGAGTACGACTGGAGCATCGTCCCGCCGGGCAGCCTCTTCGTTAGCAACCTCCCCTACAACGTGGCCACGCCCCTCTTGAGCGAGCTGCTGCGATCGGGGCGCTTCGCGCGTCTGGTGGTGCTCCTGCAACGCGAGGTGGCCGAGCGCTTGGCGGCGGCCCCGGGAACGCCGGCCTACGGACTGCTCTCGCTGCGCGTCGCTCACCACGCCCGCGTTCGCAAGGTGCGCGACTTCCCCCCGCAGGCCTTCTTTCCCAAGCCCAAGGTAACCTCGACTCTGGTGGAGCTCGAGCACCGCGGCACCCCCGACGACCCGCAGCTCTTCAGGCTGATAGAAGCCGGCTTTGCGCAACGGCGCAAGACATTGCGCAAAAACCTGGAGCAGGCCGGTTGGCCCCGCGCCAAGGTGCTAGCGGCACTGGACGAGCTGGGTCTGGACGCACGCGTTCGCGCCGAACGGCTGGGGATAGAAGAGTTTACCCGGCTAAGCGAACTTCTGCATTCCTGATGAAGGGATGTATACTGCATAGCTGAGCGGCGCCAGGCCGCCCATACCCATGGAGGCGGAAAGTTGCTAAGACTGGTCACATCCGAATCGGTAACCGAAGGTCATCCCGACAAACTGGCCGACCGCATCTCCGACGCTATCCTCGACGCCATCATTTCCCGCGATACCAAAGCCCGCGTGGCCGCCGAAACCCTAGTCAAGACCGGTATGGTCCTAGTTGCCGGCGAGATCAGCACCAAGGCCTACGTGCACCTGCCCGACCTGGTGCGCAAGACCGTCAAGGAAGTCGGCTACACCCGGGCCAAGTTCGGCTTCGACGGCGACACCTGCGCGGTCCTCTCGGCAATAGACGAACAGTCACCCGACATTGCCGGAGGGGTCAATACCTCTTATGAGGTGCGGGTCCTCGGCTCCACCGAGCCCTACGACCAAGTTGGCGCCGGCGACCAGGGCCTGATGTTCGGCTACGCCACCCGCGAGACCGAGGAACTGATGCCGCTACCCATCACACTGGCCCATAAGCTGACGATGCGCCTGGCCGAGGTGCGCAAGAGCGGGGTTCTCCCCTACCTTCGCCCCGATGGCAAGGCGCAGGTGACGGTAGCCTACGATGGCGACAAACCTCTCTACGTAGAGACCGTAGTCCTTTCCGCCCAACACGCTCCTGAAGTAGACCAGGACGAGATAAGGGAAGACCTGATAGAGCAGGTAATCCGCCAGGCGATCCCGGCGGCGCTCTTACGCGAAGAAACCCGCTACCTCATTAATCCCTCGGGCCGTTTCGTTCTCGGCGGCCCCCACGGCGACGCCGGCCTGACCGGTCGCAAGATAATCGTCGACACTTACGGCGGCGCGGTGCCACACGGCGGCGGCGCCTTCAGCGGCAAGGACCCCACCAAGGTTGACCGCTCCGGCGCCTACTACGCCCGCTACATGGCCAAGAACATCGTCGCCGCCGGGCTCGCCGAGCGGGCGCTGGTCGAGGTGGCCTACGCCATCGGCAAGGCGCGTCCGGTAGGTTTGCGAGTGGAAAGCTACGGCACCGGCAAGCTCGATGACGAACGACTGACCGCCGTGACCCGCCAGGTCTTCGACCCCCGCCCCTTGGCGATAATCGAAGAGCTGGAGCTTTTGCGCCCCATCTATACGGCCACGTCGGCTTACGGCCACTTCGGCCGCGACGGCTTTCCCTGGGAGGCTACCGACCGGGTAGCCGACCTGCAAAGGGCGGCCGGAGCCTAACTCAGGCTTCGGCCGCCAGTGTCAGGGCGGAAGCCGCGACCACGCGGTTCCCGCCCAGGTTTTTGGCCCTGTACATGGCTTGGTCAGCCCGCATTATCAACTCGTCGAGGGTATCGTTGGGGCGCAGGCCGGCCACGCCAAAGCTGGCCAGCACCACGCCAACCCCCTCGTGCGGGGAGGTTTCCAAACCACGGCGCATTTCTTCGGCCACCCGCAACGCCTGCGTTTCGTTCAGGTCGGGCAGGATCACCAAAAACTCTTCGCCGCCCCAGCGAATGACCCGCCCGCCGCGCGGCAGATAGCGCTGCACCAACAGGGCGCAACGCTTGAGAACCCGGTCGCCTATGTCGTGACCGAAGCGGTCGTTGATCCGCTTGAAGCCGTCGAGGTCGACCATGGCCACGCTAAAGATGGTCTTGTACTCGCGCGCCTGCCTGAGGAGCTGCACCATCATCGACTCGCCGTAGCGACGGTTGGGCAACTGCGTCAGGTAATCGATGTAGGCCAGCGCCCGCGTCTCGGCGTACCTCTCTTCTATGCGGGAGAAAGCGTAGAGCAGGATGATGTAGATAGCGCCGGAAACATAGAACTGCAAGATAGTATTCATGACCGAGGCATCGTGCTCGACAAGCACTAAGCTGTGCGGCGCAAAGGCTATTCCTATGAGCAGGAAAGCCGACCAGATACCCGTCGAAAGGCGCAGGGCCGTAGCCCGCCGGTGTAATAGAAAGGCGGAGAGATAGAGCATCGGATACCAAAGGATGGTCTCGCTGAAAGTGTGCAATCGCGGCAGCGTTTCGCGCAATTGGTAAATCAGCATGAACATCGCGTAAAGCACTAGTAACGAAAACGCCAGGTTCTCAACCTTTCCCAACAGGGCCGGACGGCGGCGCAAAATAACCGCCATCAACAAAAAAGACAAGGCCATCAAGGGCAGGAAGACGGCGTCGACTATGTTCACGTCTTTGACGATTATTTCGAGGTAAAGAGCGGCAACGGCGGCGATGGCGCCTATTATCAGCACCAGCACCACCAGCCTGAGACGCACTTTATAGAAGGGGCCGGCGGCCAGTCTGTCCAGATAAGTAAGGTTGGTAACCAGCCTTTTCTCTTCTGCCATGCGCCTCCATGAACCTCGAATAGAAAATCTGCACAGCAGCCAGGAAAGCTGTCGAAGAGATAACGCCCTGTCCGCCTACCCGCATCTTACCTAAATAAAGCCTCAACCGTAGTAAAAATTGAGCAGGCTCAACCGGTTACGCCAAGCTTGCGGCCCACTTCGGCGTAGGCCTCGAGCACCCGGTCCAGCTGATCGCGAGTGTGGCTGGCGGTAACGATGTTGCGAATGCGCGCCTTTCCGCGCGGAACGGTGGGAAAACCAATCCCCACCGCGAACACGCCCCGCTCCAGCAACATCCGGCTGGCCTCGAAGGCGGCCGGCGCTTCGCCAAAGAGAACTGGCGTGATTGGCGTCTGGCTGCCCATGGTGTCGAAGCCCAAACCGGCCAGCTCCCTTTTGAAGTAGCGGGTGTTCTCCCAGAGGCGCTCGATGCGCTCGGGTTCGCGCTGGATGAGCTCCAGAGCGCCCATTAGCGCCCCCACCACCGCCGGCGGGTGGGAGGTGGAAAAGAGGAAAGGCCGGGCGCGATTGATGAGCAGCTCACGCAACTCGCTGGCGCCGGCGGCATAGCCGCCGATTGAAGCCCAAGCCTTGGAAAGAGTGGCCACCTGAATTACGTTCGGGTTCTCGTGAAAGCCAAAGTGGTGCACCGTACCGCGCCCCAGCTCCCCTAGCACTCCCGAACCGTGGGCATCGTCCACGTAAACCAACGCCCCATATTTCTCCGCCAGAGGCACTATCCGATCAAGCGGCGCAACGTCGCCGTCCATCGAGAATACCCCGTCGGTAACGATCATCTTCAAGCCGTCCGTATCGTTCGCGGCCAGCAACTCCTCCAGGTGGGCCACGTCGCCGTGGCGGAAAACGTGCCGCGTCGCTTTGGTTAGGCGCAGGCCGTCGATGATCGAGGCGTGGTTCAGCTCGTCGGAAAACACCAGGTCGCCGGGCTGCAGGAGTGCTCCCAAGACCCCCTGGTTGGCGGTGAAACCAGACTGCAACACCAGCGCGCTGGCGGTCCCCTTGAAGGCCGCCAAACGCTTCTCGAACTCTTCGTGATAGGTGAAGGTGCCGGCAATGGTACGTACCGCCCCGCTGCCCACCCCCCAGCGCTCCAGGTACTCGCGCGCCCGCTTCTTGAGGTGCGGGTGGTTGGCTAAGCCCAGATAGTTGTTTGACGCCAGGTTTATCACCTCGCGGCCGGCCACCCGCGTTACCGCCTCCTGCGGTGCCTCCAACACCGGCGGCGTGATATAAAGCCCTTCTTGCTTGAGACGATCCAGCTCCCGCGTTACCCGCTCGCGTAGACTTTGGCTCATACCCTATTTTTAACGCAAAGCCCGCCCCGAGGGGCGGGCCAATCGTCCGGGGACGCTTGCTAGAAGTTTTTGAGCGCCTGCACCATCTTGTTGAGGGTGTCGGACGCGTCGCCGTAGACCATGTTGGTGTTGTCGGCGTAGAAGAGTTCGTTTTCGATGCCGGCAAAGCCCTTACCGCGGCCGCGCTTGAGCACGAACACCTGCTTGGCCTTGTCCACGTCGAGAATGGGCATGCCGTAGAGCGGGCTGCCCTCGCGCCGCGCCGCCGGGTTCACCACGTCGTTGGCGCCGATCACCAGCGCCACGTCGGCGGTCTCGAACTCGGGGTTGATCTCCTCGAGGTCGTAGAGCTTCTCGTAGGGAATGCCCGCCTCGGCCAGTAGGACGTTCATGTGTCCGGGCATACGGCCGGCCACCGGGTGGATGGCGAACTTTACCTCCACGCCGCGCTTCTCCAGCTCTTCCATCAGCTCCTTGACCTTCTGCTGCGCCTGCGCCACGGCCATGCCGTATCCGGGCACGATGATCACCTTGTTGGCGAAGGCCATCATGCTGGCGGCGTCTTCCGGCTCCATCGGCTTGAGGCTGCCCTTGATCTCGCCGCCCTCCTGCTCGACCGCGCCAAAGGCGCCAAAGAGGACGCTGTAGAGCGAGCGGTTCATGGCCTTGGCCATCAAAACGGTCAGCAGTGTACCGGCCGCACCCACCACCGTACCGGCGATGATCATCGCCGGATTGCCAATGGCGAAGCCTTCGAAACCGACCGCCAGGCCGGTAAAGGCGTTGTACAGGGAGATAACCACCGGCATGTCGCCGCCGCCGATGGGGATGGTCATCATCACGCCGAAGAGCAGCGTCAGCAGGAAGAACCAAAGCACCACGGTGCCGTTTTGGACCCCGAAGAGGTACATCAGGCCGAAGATGAGCGATACCGCCAGCACCGCCATGTTGATCGGCTGCTGGAAGGGGAAGGTGACCGCCCGCGAGTTGACGAGCCCCTGCAGCTTGGCGAAGGCGACCATCGAGCCACTGAACGAAACCGAGCCGATCAAGCCGCCAAGAATGGCCAGCACCAGCAGGCCAATCGACATCTCACCGTGGTGAGCGACGTTACGCAGCAGCTCGACCGCGGCGATGGCCCCAGCCGCACCGCCGCCCATGCCGTTGTAAATGGCGACCATCTGCGGCATGTCGGTCATGGCGACCTTCTTGGCCACCACCCAGGCGGCGCCGCCGCCAATGAGGATGCCGAGAATGATCAGGAAGAAGTTGTGCAGACCGGGCCAGGCGAAGGTGACGATCACCGCCGCCGCCATGGCGTAGCCAGCCCAGACGATGCCGCGCTTGGCGGTGGCCGGGTGGCTCATCTGCTTGAGGCCCATGATGAACAGGAAGGCCGTGACGAAGTAGGTCAGTTGGATGATAACGTCCATAGCCTAGCCCTCCTTTGGCTTTCGCTCGAACATCTCGAGCATCCGCTCGGTGACCGCGTAACCGCCCGCGGCGTTGGCGGCGGCCAGCAGCACGCCCAGAAAACCGATGACCTGTTCAGTAGTGGTCTCGGCACGACCGAGAACCACCATCGCGCCTACCAGCACGATGCCGTGGATGAAGTTGGAACCCGACATCAGCGGGGTATGCAACACCACGGGAACGCGGCTGATCACCTCGTAACCGGCGACCGCCGCGAGCATGAAGATGTAGAGTGCCGCCCAGGTGCTATCAATCATTCCGCGCCTCCTTCCACCAGCTCGCGGGTCGGCTGGTGCTTTATCTCACCCTCGTGCACCAGCACGCTACCAGCAAGAATCTCGTCGTCCCAGTTGAGCACCAGCTGTCCCTCATCGCCGATTATCAGGTCGAGGAAGTTTTGCAGGTTCTTGGCGTACATCTCCGAGGAGTGCACCGCCAGGGCGCTGGGCAGGTTGAGGGGACCGACCACGCGCACGTCACCCACCTGTACCGTTTCGCCCGGCTTGGTGGCCTCGCAATTGCCGCCCGACTCGGCCGCCAGGTCTACGATTACCGAACCCGGCTTCATCCGCTCCACCATGTCGGTGGTCACCAGAATGGGTGCGCGCCGGCCGGGAATGTTGGCGGTGGTGATTACCACGTCGGCGGCAATGATGGCCTGCTCGACCATCTCCCGCTCCTTCTGCTTTTCTTCCTCGGTCAGCTCACGGGCGTAACCACCCTCGGCCTCGGCGTCTATCTCCAGCTCCAGGAACTTGGCCCCCAGGCTGCGCACCTGCTCGCCGGCGGCGCGACGCACGTCGTAGGCGGTTACCACGGCGCCGAGGCGCTTGGCGGTGGCTATGGCCTGCAAGCCGGCCACGCCCGCGCCCAGAACCAGCACCTGCGCCGGCCTGATGGTGCCGGCGGCGGTGGTAAGCATCGGCAGGAAGCGGTCGATGGTGTCGGCAGCTATCAGGGCCGCCTTGTACCCGGCTACCGTGGCCTGGCTGCTGAGCGCGTCCATCGCCTGCGCCCGGGTAATGCGCGGCACCAGCTCCATCGCGAAGACGGTCAGCTTCTTGTCGCGCATCTTGGCTACCCGCTCGGGGTAGCGGTGCGGATACATGAAGCCGATGAGCACCGCCCCTTCGGGCATGGCTTCTATCTCTTCCTCGCTGGGCGGCTGCACCTTGAGCACGACCTGCGCCCCGCCTAGTAGCGCCGGCCGTTCGCCAACCAGCTTGGCTCCGACCTTTTCATAAGCCTCGTCTAGGTAGTGGGCTCCTACGCCGGCGCCGTTTTCAACGGCTACGACGTGCCCCTGTTTGATGAGCTTTCCGGCGACCTCGGGAACCAAGGCCACGCGGCGCTCGCCCGGGGCTTCCTCCTTTGGTACTGCGATGTTGATTGCCATGTACACCCCCTGCGTACAAACGTTAACCTTTTGGATTATACCGATAGCAAAAAACGGCGGCTACGGGGCGTGTGTACCTCAAGGCTATCTGGGCTAGGCTGGGAGCATGGACCGGCTCGAGACCATGACCCAGCGCAGCAGCGTTCGCAAGTTCAAACCCGATCCCATCCCCGAGTCCGACCTGCGCGTCATTCTTGCCGCCGCCCGCCAAGCCCCCAGCGACGCCAGCGCCCAGCTCTACACCATCCTGCGCGTCAGCAGGGGCGAGTTGCGCCAAAAACTAGCCCACCTCTCCGGCGACCAGCAGCACGTTCTGGACGCGGCCGAGTTCTTCGTATTGCTGGCCGACGTGCACCGCCTGGAAAAGTTGCTGGAGCACCGCGGCGAAAGCCCGGGTCGCTGGCCCCGTACCGCCCTCCACTTTGCCGTCGTCGACGCCACCATAGCCGGAGCGCACCTGGCGGTAGCCGCCGAAGCCCTGGGCTACGGCATTTGCTGGATCGGCGGCCTTCTCAACCGTGTGGACGAGGTGGTGCGGCTGCTAGACCTACCACGCGGCGTGCTGCCGGTTAGCGGCTTGGTGGTGGGCGTGCCCGCCGAGCGACCGCAGCCGCGCCCCCGCCTGCCCGAAAAGCTGGTGGTCCACCAGGACCGTTACCGCGAATATAGCGACGCCGACCTGAACGCGGCCTACGCAGCCATGGCTCCTATTGAACGTCGCGGCGATTGGCTGCCGCTCCTGCGGCACTACTTTGCCCGTGGCGGCGCTATGGAAGCGCGCGACGCGGTTTACGGCCTGGCCGCCGCCCTGCAGGGCTTCGTAGCCGACTGGCCGCCCGCCGCAGCCGAGACCCTGCGCCTGCGCGGGCATGACGTCGGCAGTCTAGGCGAAGCCATCGAAAAAGTACTCGGCGGCGGCTGGCGCGGTATCCTCTTTGGCAGCGGCCCCTTTGGCGAAAGCACCGTCTGGCTGGAGAAAGAAACCGCCGCCGAACGCGGCGAAGGAAGCACGCCGGGAGAGGCCCTGGCCCGCGCCCTGGAAGCAGCGCTGCCGGTCCAGGACTGAGCCGCCGGAGCCCCGGGCTCCGGCGGCGGAGGCAAGGATAGGACCGCTAGAAGTTTTTCTCGACGGTCACGCTGCCACAGGCGTTGTAGGTGATCTTGGTGTAGTTGCCGTTGGTCAGGTTCTGGTGCAGTATCCAGCCGGCGTCGTAACCACCCATGATGTGGCCGAGGCGGCCGGCGTCGCGGGAGTTCCGCCAGCATTCGCGGCTCCAGTGCAGCGGGGTTTCGCCTTCCTCGTCGGTCGAGCTGGAGACGGCGAACTCCGTCGTCTGGCCGTCGCGGGTCAGCGTGGCGCCGCCGCTGACCGAGACCGCGCCACCCGCCGCGGGGGCTTCGGGGTCGTCGGGGGTGTAGGTCTTGGTCTTCTGGCCGCTCCACTGCGCCTCGTGCGCCACCTCGTCGTCTACGCTGATGGCGTAGTCGATCGTGAGGTTCTTTTGCAGGGCGTAGCCCTCTGCCGGGCTGCCGCTTATGTCAACGCTGCCGTTTAGCACGCGGCTGCGCTCTATCGAGTGTTCTCCGCTGCTGCGAGTCATGGCCACTGAAAAGTCGTCGAGGTTCATGGAGAAGCCGGCGTAGGCGCCTTCGGCGTCGGTAAAGTGGAACCCCCCGCTTATGGCGAACGTGCGACCGTCTTCCAGGCTGCCACTACAATCGAAGTTGGCGTCTACCTGGTCGAACACTCCGTCCTCGTCGGCGTCAGCGTAGCCGTGGGTGTCAACGCTGATGGAGCAGCTACCGTCGGCGTCTCCGGGGTGTGGCAAGCGCACGCCCCAGGCACGCAGCATGCGAACGGCCACAGTCGGCAAGCCCCAGGCGCGAGCAAGGCTGCCTACCTCCTGGTCTTCGACGGTCTGCACTGCGGTGGCGGCGGCGGAATCCAGGTCGTCGAAGATGGCGGCGTCGAGGGTCAGGCTGGTTTCCAGGGCCAGCATGCCGGCGTCAGTGCTTTCGCCGTCGTCGAAAGTGCCGCTTCCGCCGCAGGCGGCCAGGGCCATAACCAAAAGAACCAGTAGCGCGATGTACTTTTTCATCTTGCACCTCCCTTTGTGCAACCTTAGGTTGCATTGCCAAAAAGACGCGCTACTGAAAAACTGCTAAAGGGTTCTTAATTTTTGAGTGTTTATTAAGAACGCATTAAGGCCGCCGTAGCGGCCTTTCTTGGGTAGTCGACCTGTCACTAGCAGGCCAATTCTCATTCTACTGGCTCAGGGTGCCTGCTCGGCAACCACCCCTGCCGCCACCAGTTCGTCCATTTCCACCGAGCTTAGCCCCAGCGTTGCTGATAAGACTTCGCGGGTGTGCTGACCCAGGAGCGGCGGCGGCGCTGAGGGGGCCGCCGGGGTGCGGTTCATGTGCTGCAGGGGGCTGGCCAGGAGCGGCGTCGGGCCTAGCTTAGGGTGTTCTAGCTCCCAGAGCAATCCGCGGGCCTCGGCCTGCGGATCGGCCAATGCCTCGCCAACGTCGTTGACCGGCGTGGCCGGAACCCCGGCAGCACGCAGGGTCTCCAAAAGCTCCGCACGGGTATAGCCCGCAAACAGCCGTTCCAGCTCGGCCACCAGCTCGGCGCGGTGCTCGACTCGACCGGCGTTGGTTTGAAAACGCTCGTCTTCCCACAGGTCGGGCCGCCCCAGAGCCTCGACTAGGCGGCGGTACTGGCCGTCGTTGCCCACCGCCAGGATGAACCACTTATCGGCGGCGGCAAATGCCTGGTAGGGAACTATCTGCGGGTGGGCGCTGCCCATGCGCCGCGGCGGCACCCCCGACATCAGATAGGCCTGAGCCTGGTTGACCAGTGCGGCGACGCCGACGTCGAAGAGGGCCAAGTCGAGGTGCTGACCGCGACCGCTAACGTCGCGCTCCCGCAGCGCGGCAAGGATACCCACCGCGGCGGTCAGGCCGGTAAGGACGTCTATCCAGGCCACGCCCACCTTTACCGGCGCTCCCTCCGGCTCACCGGTAATGCTCATGATGCCGGTAATCCCCTGTAGGGCGGCGTCGTAACCGGGCTCGTGCGCGCGGGGACCACTCTGGCCAAAACCGGTTATCGAGGCGTAGACCAGGCGTGGGTTGACAGCAGCTAGCGAGTCGTAGTCGAGGCCGTAGCGAGCTAGGTCGCCGGCTTTGAAGTTTTCGACCAGCACGTCGGCTTTGGCTGCCAGTCCGCGCACCAATTCTTGTCCGCGCGGGTCTTTGATATTGATAGCCAGGCTCTTTTTACCGCGGTTGGCGGAGAGAAAGTAAGCGCTCTCGCCCTCGCGAAAAGGAGGACCCCAGCGCCGGGTATCGTCGCCCCAGGGCGACTCCACCTTCCACACCTCCGCCCCCAGATCGGCGAGCATCTGAGTGGCGTAGGGGCCGGCAAGAATACGTGAAAGGTCGAGAACGACGAGGCCGCTCAGGCTGCCCACGGCCGCCTACACGCTCCTTTCCAGAACGCGGTCGAGCTGCAACACACCCCTATCGAAGAGAGTGAAGTCGTCTAGGCGCACGGTGGCGTCGTAGAGGACCATGTCCCAGTGGATGGCGCAGCCGAACGAACCGCCGTAGAAAATGTCGTCGCCCAGGGCCACGTGGACGTTGCCTTGAGCCTTCTTCTCTTCCTCGAAGTCGCCGTTGTGGAGCGCTTCGGGGTTGAGCCCCAGGCCAATCTCGGCGATGTGCTTGGCGCAGGGCAGACGCCGGAACACCGACTCAAGCTGACGAGTACGGTTGCCGCCGCCAGTGAGCTTGACCACCTTGCCCCGCTTGACCTCCAGTTCGAAAACGTCGAGCCCGCGCAAGCCGGCTACCGGTCCGTCTATGACTAGCCGCCCCTCGGCGGTATGGGCGAGCGGCCTTTGCGAAACCTCGCCGTCCGAGAAGGCCGCTTCACGACCAGGCTCGCGGGCCAGGCCGCACTCGACGATTACTGGCTGACCCATCACCGGATCTTTGGTAACGCCGGCGTGGAAGTCG
>JALVWZ010000163.1 GCA_027023115.1 Thermaceae bacterium | reverse complement strand
CACGAGCGACGGAGGCTATTCCGGTCCGGACCGGCTCGCGCGAGCCAAAGAGCCACCTGGCTGGATGACGAAACAGCGGCAAGTAGCCCGTGGCTCGTGGCCCGTGGTTGCGGCTCGTGGCTCGTGTCGCGTCATCTCGTCGTAGGGGCGGACCCGCGTGTCCGCCCTAGCTGCGTAGAGACGTAAGTACGCCTGTGGCTATAGTCCGCGAAACAAAGCTCCCTCCGGTGTGGGGGTTTTTGAAACCGGCAAGTAGCCTGTGGCTCGTGTCCTGTGGAAGTACCGCGACTCGCCGACGTCAGCTTGCTTAGCGCGTTCGATTCAAACTACCTACCACGAACTACGCACCACGTACGACGTACCGCCCATCCCGGACTTTTTGAAAAACGTGTTGGGAAGGTTGCAGCTAGCGGCCGTGCACCCACCAGTAGGCCAGCAGGATGAGGGCAATCCAGATGATCCAGCGGTTGCGCCAGCTGAAAAGCCCGCCCAGCCCCGCTCGCCGTACCGGCATTACCGCGCCGGGGAGCTGTTCGTCGCGGGGAATCATGCGCTTTTTCTGCGCCAGCTTGAGGTTCTTGACCATCTGGTCTATCTTCCCCTGCTTCTTGGCCAGCGCCGCCAGGCCCTGGTAGACCTCCGGGTAGTTTTCGTTACGCTTCTTGGCCTCGGCATAGGCCTTTTCGGCCTCTTCCAGATTGCCCAGCTCCAGCTCGGCGTTGCCGAGGTTGGTCCAGGCGCGCCAGTGGGCGCGGTCGCGCCGCGTCGCCTCGGCGAAGGCCTCGCGGCCGCCCTTGAGATCACCCTCGGCGACCGTCAGGAGGCCCTTTTGCAACCAGGCCTCGGCCCCCACTATCGGGTCCTCCAGCCAGGGCTCGAAGCGCTCTGCGGCCAAGTCGGCCAGCGCCCGCTCCAGCTCGTCCGGGTCGGTCACGTCGGCCAGAACCTGCTTTTTCTCGCGTGCCAGCTCCAGCGCCTTGTCGTAGAGGCGGGCGCGCAAAAGGAGGCGGATCTCGGCCAGGACCTCCAGTGCCGCCCGCGGCCCCGCGCCGGTTAGCTGCACCCGCGCCAAAGCTTCTTCGACCCGGCCAGCGGCTAGTAATTGCTTCAGGTCGTCATCCACCCAGGGCCTCCTCGTAGAGTTCCAGGTACTCCGCTGCGCGCTTGTCCCAGGAAAAGTCGCGCGCCATCCCCGCCCGCGCCAGCGCGACCCGGTCCAGCCCGCGCAAGCGCTCCACCGCTGCGGCTATCGCCTCGGGGGAGGCTTCTTCGAAGAGAACGCCGGTAACGCCGTCTTCGACAGTGTCGGCCAGTCCCCCCGTGGCCCGGGCCACCGGGGGCGTGCCGTAGCGCATGGCGATCATCTGCCCCAAACCGCAGGGCTCGAAGCGCGAGGGCATCAGAAAAGCGTCGCTGCCGCCGTAGACCTTGTGGGCGCGCGCCTCGTCGAAGGCAGGCCGGAAGGCCACCCGGCGCGGGTATCGCCGCGCCATCTCCGCGAAGCCCTTTTCCAGCTCCGGCTCGCCGGTGCCCACCAGGATGAAGTTGGTGCCGCTGTTCAAGACCTCGGGCAGCGCCTCCAGCACCAGGTCAAAGCCTTTTTGCCAGGTCAGGCGGCTGACCGCGCCGATGGTAAAAAGGCCGGGGTCGAGCCGTAGGGCCGCCAGCAAAGCGGCGCGGCTGAGTCGCTTTTTCTCAAGATGGTCGGCGTCGTAGCGCTGCGGCAGGTAGGGGTCGGTGGCCGGGTTCCAGTACTCGGTGTCGAGGCCGTTGAGGATGCCCACCAGCTTGTCGCGCACCCCGCGCAGCACGCCTTCCAGACCCATGCCGTACTCGGGGGTGAGGATCTCGCGGGCGTAACGGGGGCTGACGGTGCTGACGCGGGCGGCGGCCAGGACGGCCCCTTTCATCAGGTTGACCCGGCCCGCGTGCAACAGCTCCGGGCCCGGCTCGAGGCCGGTGTAGCTCTTGAACGCGGCAGGCTCGAGCTCGCCCTGAAACGCCAGGTTGTGAATGGTGAAGACGGTCGGGCGGCGGGCAAGTCGCACCGCGAAGGCGGCGTGCCAGTCGTGGGCGTGCAGAAGGTCGTATGGCCGTTCCGCCAACCAGGCCGCCAACGCCAGCGAAAACCGTAGGTAACGCTCGGCTTCGGGCGCTTCGTAGGGTTCGTTCCAGGCCGGGTCCACCTCGAAGAAGCGGAACTCCACCCCCTGACGCGCGGCGCTCCAAACGCGGGCCGCGTAAGAGCGGCCGCCAAAGCGGTACTCGACCTCGCCGGCCGGCTCCAGCGCGGCGTCGATGCTGCGGTAACGCGGCAACGCCACCAGCACCCGCAAGCCGGCGCGCGCCTGCGCCTTGGGAAGGCCGCCGAGAACGTCGCCCAACCCGCCCACTTTGGCGAAGGGGACGGCTTCGGCGGCGGCGTGGATTACGAACATGGCTAGATGGGCGTGCCCGGCGTGCTCCAGCTGGTGTAGGCGTAGAAGCGTCCCACCTCGTTGGTCTCCAGGTAATGGAGCAGCGGCTCCACCAGCGGGGTGTGCGTGCCCAGGCGCTCGGCTACCTCCTCGGCGTCGAAAAAGCGGGCTTCGACCACGTGGCCGTCGGGGTCGTGCGGATTGAGCAGGCCGTCCCAACTGGCGGTAAAGGCCATGGCAATGGTCCGCTCACGCTTGCGACGGTCCTCCACCTGAGCCACGTAGGCCAGCTGGTCCACGCTCTGGACGGCCAGCCCCGTTTCCTCGCGTACCTCGCGCACCAGCGCGTCGGGGATCGTCTCGCCCGGCTCGACCATCCCGCCCGGAAGGGTATAGCGGACCCGGCCGCGGCGGCCCCAGTCGTTGGCGACCAGCAGCACCCGCCCGCGGGCGTCCT
>JALVWZ010000162.1 GCA_027023115.1 Thermaceae bacterium | reverse complement strand
CGACGCCCAGGCGCTCATGCTGGCGCTGGCCCACCCGCGCGCGCGGGTCGTCGCCGTCACCACCGTGGGCGGCAACGTGCCGCTGGAGAACGTGGTTCCCAACGTCTTCGAGGTGCTGCACGTGATGGGTGCGGAAGACGTGCCGGTCTTCCCGGGCGCCCGCGCGCCGCTTTTGCCCGGTCCCCGCGAGCACGCCCGCGGCGTGCACGGCGCCGACGGCCTGGGCAACTACACCCCCCGGCGGGCGCGGGTGCAGCCCCAAAGCGAACCGGCGGCGCAGGCCATTGCCCGCCTGGCCCGCGAGCGGCCGGGCGAACT
Source organism: Thermaceae bacterium (assembly GCA_027023115.1). Taxonomy (GTDB): domain Bacteria; phylum Deinococcota; class Deinococci; order Deinococcales; family Marinithermaceae; genus Oceanithermus. Next base: position 2,561 of record JALVWZ010000162.1, on the reverse strand, counting down.
GACGCTGGTGGCCCTGGGTCCGCTCACCAACTTGGCGCTGGCGCTGGCGCTGGAACCGGAGCTGCCCCGGCTCCTCAAGGACCTGGTGGTGATGGGCGGAGCGCATACCGGCCGTGGCAACACCCCGCACCTGGCGGCCGAGTTCAACTTCTACTTCGACCCCGAAGCCGCCCACGTGGTCATGCAGGCGTTTCCGCGCCTGAGCCTGCTCACATGGGAGACCACCCTGGCTCACTTGCTGCCGTGGGGCGAGCACGAGCGGCTGGCGGCGCTGGGCACGCCCAGGGCCGAGTTCTACGGAGCCATTACCGGCGTGACCCGCTCTTTTCTGGAGAAGCTGGGCATTGACGGACTGGTCATTCCCGACCCGCTGGCGATGGTGGCGGCGCTCGAGCCGGAGGCGATTGCCGCCAGCGAGATGCACCGCGTCTGGGTGGAAACCTGCGGCGCCCACACCCGCGGCATGTCGGTGCTCGACTACGGCCGCCAGGGCGAGCCCAACGTGCGCGTAATTACCGCCATGGACGACGCCCGCGTACGCGCCCTCTTCGAGCGCACCCTGCGCGGCTGAATCCATGCCAATTCGCTCACGTCATGATCGCAATTCGCTCACGGCGTGAGCGAACGGTATGTCTCAACGGCCCGTTTATTATTGTGACAAACAACCTACCCCAGCGCTCATCGGGCGCATGGGCCATCTTCTCTAGCAAGGCATGACGCACAATCTTGAATCCGCGCGGCGGCGGCTACGGGCGCCGGTTGGGTTGGCCCTGGAACGGATATAATGAAACCTACCGGAGGAACCGTGGACGTTGGCGAATACATGATGTCGTTGCTCATGCTTGGCGTGGGCGTCTTGTTCATCGTCCTCGGTCGCATGGCCGCGTGCGGCCGGCTGAAGCCCAACATGTTTGTGGGGATCCGCACCGCCCGCACGCTGGCGAGCGAAGAGGAGTGGTACCGTGTCCACGCCCGCGCCGCCCGGCCCTGGACGGTGGCCGGGGCGCTGCTGGTGGCCCTCAACGCCGCGGTGCTCGCGGCCGCGGCCTTCGGGCGCTTGGGCCAGCTGGCCTGGGGGTTTTCCATCGCCTCCGACGTGCTCATCGCGCTTATCGCCGCCGTCCTGCCGCTTTGGGGCGAATCGGAAGGGCCGCACCAGGGCGAGCCGGAACAGGAGCGGCTCGATCGCAACACCTTGGCGGCTTTGCTGGGCTTCCTGGCTTTCGTGCTGGCCGTAGGCGCAGTCTTCGGCTACCTGCTCGGAAGCGGATCCATTGGCCCCAACGGCGCCGTCGGCGTGCGCGTGCCCGAAACCCTGACTAGTCCCGAGGTCTGGTACCGCGTCAATCGGCCCGCCGGCTGGGCCTTCTTCGCCAGTTCCCTGACGGGGATCCTAGCCTTATTGTGGGGCGCGTTTGCCCTCCCCCGCGCCCGGCGCTCGGGGCGGGTGCTGGCGGTTTCGTTGGCGGCGGTCTTGCTCTCGTTCGCAGCCCTGGGGGTTTATGCCGCGCTGCTGCTGGGCCAGCACCGAGGGGCGTAGCGGATAGCGGCCTGTCCCAACTTGCGGCGAACGCCACCTCGCTGTCAGCAGTCGGCTTTCCACGTTATCCGGCCACGTTTGCCTACAGCCCTTCACGCCCCCAGCAACGTAAACGCCAGCAGCAACAGGTTGAGAGCGGTTATCAGCACGGCCGCGGCCCAGGCCAGCACCTTGGTAAGCGGCGGGTTGGCGAAGCTGCCCATCAGCTTGCGGTTCGAGGTAAAGCTGACCAAGGGGATGATCGAGAAGGGTAGTTGCATCGAAAGTATCACTTGACTGAGCACCAGCAGGGTAACCGGCCGCACCGACAGCCACACGGCCGCCAGCGCCGGGGCCATGGTGAGCAGGCGCACGAAGAGGCGCAGGGCGGCGATGTTGCGCACGCGGACGTTCAAAAACCCCTCGAAGACCACCTGCCCGGCGAGGGTGCCGGTGGTCGAGCTGGAAACGCCCGAGGCCAGCAGGGCGATGGCGAAGGCCAAAGCGGCGGCCCGGCCGAGGAGCGGCTCTAGGGTCAGGTAGGCTTGGTCTATCTCGGTTACCAGCAGGCCGTGCTTGTAGAAGACGGCGGCGGCCATCACCAGGATGGCGCCGTTGACCAGCCAGGCGGCGGAGAGGGCGCTCACGGTGTCTACTACGCTCCAGAAGAAGACGCGCTGCTTGCTTTCGGGGTTTCCCTTGGTGCGGGTCTTGACCTGCGCCGAGTGCAGGTAGAGGTTGTGAGGCATTACGGTGGCGCCGAGGATGCCCATGGCCAAAAAGAGGGCGTTGCTGCTCTTGAAGACCGTGGTGTTGGGCACGAAGGCGTTCCAGGCTACTTCTCCCAGCGCCGGATGGGCAAAGAAGATCTCGAGCACGTAGGCCATGCCAATCGTCGCCACGAAGGCCAGGATTACCATCTCCACCCAGCGAAAACCGTAGCGCTCGAGCCAGAGAATTAGCAGCACGTCGAAAACCGTCAGAATTACCGCCCAGGTTAGTGGAATGCCAAAGAGCATGTTGAGCGCCAGCGCCACCCCCA
>JALVWZ010000161.1 GCA_027023115.1 Thermaceae bacterium | reverse complement strand
CCCTCCTTTTCCGGAGTTGGCGCTCCGGATCGAACCATTTTCTACACTACACCTTCGAAAGTAGACCTTCCAGGACAAGCGTCCAGGAGAATATCAGCGGCGGCGGCGCTTCTTGCCCTGCTTTGGCTTGGGATTTTCCTCCGCCGACTCGTCCCCCTGCCATTCGTGAAAGTAAACCTTGTTGGCGGTCAGCCGCACCGGCCGTTCCCGATGCGCCTTTTCGTCGGGCGGACCCGCCAAAACGCGCGCGGCCTGCTTTGTCGCGGCGCGTTTCTTTTGTTTCTTGTCGGGCTGTTTCTTCTTTTCCACTTGATCCTCCTTCACGGGCGCGAGGTCTATCTGGCGCAAGGCCGGAGTCGCCCGTTCGATGCTTACCCGCAAACGGCTGCCAAGCCGCCAGCGCTTCTTGCTGTGGCGCCCCACTAGCTCGAGAGCATCGGGGCGGTACTCGTAGTAGTCGTCATCGAGGGCGCTTAGCGGAACCAGGCCCTCGACCCCGTTTGGCAGCGCCACGAACATGCCGAAGTTGGTAACCCCGCTTACGACGCCGCTAAACTCTTCGCCCAGGTGCTCCTCGGCCCACTTGGTTTGGAAGTACTTGGTCAGGTCCCGTTCCGCCTTCTCGGCCGCCCGCTCCCGCTCGGAAGCGTGCTCGGCAATCTGCGGGAACCTCTTCTCCCAGGCGGCCTTCTTGCGCGGGCCCAGCTTTCCGCGTAGTACCTCCTTGAGCACCCGGTGCACCACCAAATCGGGGTAGCGCCTAATGGGGCTGGTGAAGTGGAGGTAATCTTCGAAGGCCAGCCCGAAATGGCCAAGATTCTCGGGAGCGTAGCGGGCCAGGCTCATGCTCCTGAGCAAGAGCATGGATACCGCCTGCCCTTCGGGCTTGCCCTTGGCGCTGTCGAGAACGCGTTGCATCGCCTGCTGGTCGGGCTCGCCCATTGGCAGCTGATACCCCAACCGACTAAGCGCCTCCACTAGCTTCTTGTAGCGGTCGCTGACCGGGTCTTCGTGGACGCGGTAGAGCGCCGGAGCCTCGAGCTCGTCCAGGTGCCTGGCCACCACGCGGTTGGCCAGCAACATCAACTCTTCTATCAGGCTTCGCGCCTCCGCTTCCTGCAGCGGCACCAAGTGCAGGTTACCCTCTTCGTCGAACTGAACTTTGACCTCGCTGGTCTGGAAGTCGAGCGCCCCCTCCGCCAGCCTTTGCTGTTTGAGCTTGCGGGTTAGTTGGTAGAGTTCGCGAACGTCGTCTTGCAAAAACTCGCTTTGCTTGGGCAGCTTACCGCCTCGCAGATATTCCTCTACTTCGTCGTAGGTTAGCCGCGCCTGCGAGCGGATTACTCCTTCGGCAAACTCGTATTTGACGACGTGAGCGTTTTCGTCCAGCTCTATCAGAGCCGAGAGGACCAGCCGGTCAGCCCCCGGCACCAGCGAGCAAACGCCGTTGGAAAGCTTTTCGGGCAGCATCGGCAGTACCTTGCCCGGCAGATAAACGCTGGTCGCCCGTTCGTAGGCCTCGCGGTCGAGCGCCGACCCTTCGCGGACGTAGTGCGCCACGTCGGCGATGTGAACCCCCACCAGGTAGCGCCCGTTTTCCAGGCGCTCCAGGTGGATTGCGTCGTCAAAGTCCTTGGCGTCGGCGCCGTCAATAGTGAAAACGTTCTTGTCGCGAAAATCGCGCCGCTTTCGCAAAGTCTGCGCCGGAACCTTTTCTCGAATCCTGGCCGCTTCCGCCAGCACCTCCTCGGGAAATGCGTCGCGCAGGTCAAAGTTGTGGATGACGGCCTTGGTTTCCGTTTCGGGAGTGTAACCCTGCCCCAGGTACTCGCTGAAGACGCCAAAGGGTTCCTTTTCCCCGGTCTCTTCGGGGTATTGGACGTCCACCACTATGCGCGCGCCTTCACGCAGGTCTGCCAGGCCTTCGGGCGAAAGCAACAGCCGGTTGTGGTAGCGCTTGTCGTCCGGCCTTAGCATGGCGTAGCCGCGCGAGAACTCCAGCGTGCCCACCAGCGTCTTGCGAGCCCGGGCAACGATGCGGATCACCTCGCCGCTTTCCTTGCCGCGCTCGCGGCGGGGCAGCTTGCGCGCCACGACCTGGTCCATGGGCCAGGCGCCGGCCAGCTTGGCCGGGGGTATGAATAGGTCGTCGCCATCTTCCACTAGAACGAACCCGTAGCCATCGGGGTGGACTTGCAACGGCCCCACGACCAGGTCCATCTTCTCGGGCAGGCCGTAGGTCTTGCGGCGGGTGCGAATTAGCTTTCCTTCGTCGACCAATGCCTGCAGCGCCTCGGCGGCTTCTTGCTTGCCAATGCCGAGGGCACGCACCACCTCGCGCAGGTGGACGGGCTTTTTCGGCTTGGATTTTATGTACTCGTAGACAATTTCTTTGGTCATGCTTTACTTGCGGGGTCAGGCCCCGCCTTTCCTCCTTGAACCATTCGTTTACAGGACTCCCGAAAGCATTTCCCGGGCAGCCCGCAGACTCTCTTCCAGCGCCCCTACGGCTTCGTCTATGTGGGGCCTTTCTACTATCAGCGGCGGCTCCAAACGGACTACTTTGGGGTTGTTGAGGCCAAAGGCGGTCAGCACTCCGCGCGCCGCCAGCTCGCTGATCACGATCGCGCCGATGTCGGCGTCGGTAAACTCGATACCCACCATCAGGCCGCGGCCGCGTACGTCGGCTATGAACTCGGGGTAGTCGCGCTGCAGACCGGCCAAGGCTTGCATCAGATACCCGCCCATCTCCCCTGCCCGGGCGGGCAGGTCTTCGCTCAGGGTCACTTCGATGGCCGCCAGCGCCGCTGCGGCGGCGAGCGGGTTGCCGCCGAACGTCGAGGAGTGGATGAGGGGGTTTTCCTTGAAGGGTTCGAAGAGCTCCGCGCG
>JALVWZ010000160.1 GCA_027023115.1 Thermaceae bacterium | reverse complement strand
AGCAACCTCACAAGCGATTATTCTAGCCGAAACAGAGTGAGTTTCATCCTGGCCTTGCGCTTTTCGGGCTAGCGCCGGCAAAACGTTATAATGGAGCCGGAGGCCCAGATATGCGTCCCAAACACGCCTGGATGCGCGAGACCTACAGCGATAGCACCAACCGCATGCCCGAGCGGCCGGTGGCGCACCGGACGCTTTCCAACATCGCCCCCGACCCAATCTACACTCCCGAAGACCTGGCCGGCTTCGATTACGACGAAAAGCTAGGCTACCCCGGCGAGTACCCCTTTACCCGCGGCGTCTACGGCTCCATGTATCGCTCCAAGCTGTGGACCATGCGCATGTTCGCCGGCTTCGGCACCGCCGAGCAGACCAACGAGCGCTTCAAAAAGCTGCTGGCCGCCGGCCAAACGGGCCTTTCCACCGCCTTCGACCTGCCCACCCTGATGGGCTACGACTCCGACCACCCCCTCAGCAAGGGCGAGGTGGGCAAGTGCGGGGTGGCGGTTTCCAGCCTGGCCGACATGGAGATTCTATTCGACGGCATCAATCTCGAAGAGGTGACCACCTCGATGACCATCAACTCCCCCGCCAACGCCATCTGGGCCATGTACCTGGCGCTGGCCAAGAAGAAGGGCTTCGACTGGCAAAAGCTGGGCGGCACCATCCAAAACGACATCCTCAAGGAGTTCATCGCCCAAAAAGAGTTCATCTTCCCGCCGGGGCCGAGCGTAAAGCTGGTAATAGATACCTTCGAGTGGGGCCCCAGGAACGTTCCCCGCTGGAACTTCATCTCGGTATCGGGCTACCACATTCGCGAAGCCGGGGCCACCGCCGTTCAGGAGCTGGCCTTCACGCTGGCCGACGGGTTCGAATACGTCGAGAAGACGCTCGAGCGCGGCATAGACATAGACGACTTCGCCCCCCGCATTAGCTTCTTCTTCGACGTCCACAACGACTTCTTCGAGGAAATAGCCAAGTTCCGCGCCGCCCGCCGCATCTGGGCGCGGGAAATGAAGGAGCGCTACGGGGCCAAGAACCCCCGCAGCTGGATGCTGCGCACGCACGCGCAAACGGCGGGCGTCAGCCTCACCGCCCAGCAGCCGCTCAACAACCTTACCCGCGTCGCTATCCAGGCGCTGGCGGCGGTCCTCGGCGGCACCAACAGCCTCCACACCGACGCCTACGACGAAGCCCTAGCGCTGCCAACCGAAGAAGCCGCCACCCTGGCGCTCAGGCAGCAACAGATAATCGCCTATGAATCGGGCGTGACCCACACGATAGACCCCCTCGCCGGCAGCTACTACGTGGAGTGGTTGACCGACAAGATAGAAGCCGAAGCCATGCGCTACATCGAGGAGATCCGCAGGCTGGGCGGCGTAATCAAGGGGATCGAAGCCGGTTACTTCTTGCGCGAGATAGGCGACGCCTCGTACCGCTTCCAACAGGAGGTCGAATCGGGCGAGCGTATTATAGTGGGCGTCAACGCCTTCCAGGACGAAAAGGAAATAGAAGTACCCATCCAGGAGATAGACCCCGAAATCGAACGCATCCAGGCCGAAAGGCTGGCGCGGGTGCGCCGCGAGCGCGACCCCGAGCGAGTCGAAGCTGCGCTCGAAGGTCTGCGGCAAGCCGCCGCATCCGGCCAGAACACCATGCCTCACTTCGTGGAAGCCGCCCTCGCCTACGCCACCCTGGGTGAGATGATGGACGTACTGCGCGGAGTTTACGGCGTCTACACGGAGCCGGTGATGGTTTAACAGGTTCGTGGTAGATGGTGCGTGGTGCGTGGTAGGTAGTTCATGTTAAAGATGCACGGCCGGCTGCTTGCAGCCGGCCGTTGCCACAAACCACGCACTACGGACTACGCACCGATTTTGTTCCCCTTCTCGTCGTACTTATAAAAACCCTCGCCGCTCTTGCGGCCCAGCAAGCCCGCCTGGACCATTTTCTTGAGCAGAGGCGAAGGGCGGTACTTGCTGTCGCCGAATCCCTCGTAGATGACTTCCATAATGGCCAGCACCGTGTCGAGACCAATGAAGTCGGCCAGGGTGAGCGGCCCCATGGGGTGGTTCATGCCCAGCTTCATGACCGTATCCACCGCCTCGGGGGTGGCCACGCCTTCCATGACCGCCTGGATGGCCTCGTTTAGCATGGGGATTAGCACGCGGTTGGAAACGAAGCCGGGAAAATCGTTGACCTCCACCGGCGTCTTGCCCATCTTTTCGGCAGTCGCCATGACCGTGCGCGTCACTTCGTCCGAGGTCTTGTAGCCGCGAATGACCTCCACCAGCTTCATCAGCGGCACCGGGTTCATGAAGTGCATGCCGATGAAGCGCTCCGGACGGCTGGTGTAACTGGCCAGCTTGGTGATGGGAATGGAAGAGGTGTTGCTGGCGAATATCGCCTCGGGTTTGACGATCTTATCGAGCGATTCGAACACCTTGGCCTTGACCGCTTCGTTTTCGACGATAGCCTCGACTACCAGGTCGCAGTCAGCGAACTCGCCCAGGTTGAGGGTGGCCTTGATGCGGCCCAGGGCGGCTTCGGCGTCCGCCTCGGTTATCTTCTCCTTGCGCAAGAAGCGGTCGAGCGAGCGCTTGATCGCTTCCAGGCCCTTTTTGAGGCTTACCTCCTCAACGTCGAGCAGCACCACCTCGTAACCGGTCTGCGCCGCTACCTGAGCTATGCCCGAACCCATCTGACCCGCGCCGATAACGCCAATCTTCCTCACTTCCATGACTGCCTCCTAACCAAATATGGGGGGTTCCACCCCTTCGGCCTCCGCCTTGGTGTAGAGACCGTACTCGATGCCGTCGAAGAGAGCCTTCCAGGTGGCCTGGATCAGGTCGCGGCTGATGCCGATAGTGCTCCAGTTGCGCTCGCCGTCGCTGAAGGTAACGGTTACGCGCGCCCGCAGCTCTTTCTTGCCGCGCGGGTAGAAGGTGCGCACCCGCACCGCCGCCAGCTTGATGCCGCAGATGTAGCCGTCCAGCGGGCCGAGTTCGTGCCGCACCTCGCGCATGGCTTCTACCAAAACGTCGAAGAGGGTGGTTACCGGACCGCTGCCTTCGGCGGCCACGTACTCGTCGTGGGAACCAAGCTCAATCCGCAAGCTGGCTTCTACTACGGGGTTGTTCTTGCCGCGAATGACCTCGAAGAGGCGCAGCCGTTCGACCTTCATCTCGGGGCGGAAGCGACCGGTGAGCTTGCCTAGTATCAGTTCGAGGCTGGCCTCGGCATCTTCGTAGGTGTAGCCGGCTTCTTCGAGTTTGAGGAGCTCCTCGCGAATGCGCTGGTTGGCGGCCGAGTCGCCCGAAAGGTCCACGCCCAGCCGCTGCGCCAGCGACTCCAGGTAACTGGCCCGGGCAATACCCGGCAATAACAAGCGCCGTTCGTTACCAACGGCTTCCGGCGGTATGGGCTCGTAGGTTTCGGGGTCGGAAAGGACCGCGGCGATGTGCGAGTGGGTGCGGTGGGCGAAGACCTTGTAGCCAACGAAGGGGTGGTAGTCAAGGTCGCCGACGCCAATCTTGTTGACGATGGCCCGGGTAACGGGGGTGATGTTCTTGAGGGCTTCGTCGGAAATCACGTCGATGCCCATTTTGAGCTTGAGGATGGGGATCAACGTGGAGAGGTCGGTCATGCCAGTGCGGGCGCCGTAGCCGCCTATGGAGCCCTGCACGTGCTCGGCGCCGGCTTCGACCGCGGCGATGGCGTTGGCCACGGCCAAGCCCATGTCGTTGTGGCCGTGGAAACCCACCACGGCATCCGGGTATGCTTCCTTGACAGATTTTACGCCCCGGACCACCTCGCTCATCAGCGAGGCTCCCACCGAGTCACCGAGCACCACGATGTCGGCCCCGGCCTTGACGGCCTCGCCCACCACCTCCAGCGAGTAGCCGCGGTCGTGGCGGCAACCGGCGTAAAAATTCTCGGCGGTAAAGATTACCTCTTTGCCCAGGCCCTTGAGGTAGGCCACCGTCTCCCGCACCATAGCCAGGTTCTCTTCGAGCGTGGTGCGCAGCACCTTCTCCACGTGCAGGCTCCAGGCCTTGCCGTAGATGTGAACGGTAGGGGTATCGGCCTTGAGGACCAGCTTGAGGTTTGGATCGCGCTCGGGGTCGGTTTCGGGGCGGCGGGTGGAGCCGAATACCACCAGCTTGCCCTTCAGGTCTAGCTCGCGGGCTCGCTCGAAGACCTCCAGGTCTTCCGGCCACTGGTAGGGCCAGCCCGCCTCCAGGTAGGGGATCTCGAGGCGGTCCAGCAGTTGCAGAATTTCTAACTTGTCTTCCGGCGTGAACGACACGCCCTCGGAAAGGGCGCCGTCGCGCAGGAGCGTATCGAGTATCGTAACCCGTGCCATACCCTCAGCTTATATCGCCAGCGGCTGGCGTGCGTCCCCATACGTTGGTTACCATCACACCGGCCACTGCCACGCCACCTCCCAGCACGGTGAGCGCGGTTGGCAACTCCCCCAGCCATAACCAGGCAATGGCTATCGCCAGCACCGGCGAAAGGTAGAGGAAGCTGGTAACCCGCGATGCTGGCATGCGACCGAGAGCGTAGTTCCAAAGAGCGTAGGCCAGGGCCGCCGGGCCAATGCCCAGGTATAGAGCGCTAAGTGTGGCAGACAACGGCGCTTTCTCTATGGCCGTAAGCAGACCCTTTGAAAATGGCAGCATCCACAGCGTGCCCGCCCAGAGCGTGTAGGTGGTTATTTCCAGCGCCGAGTAGCGGCCGTGCAGAGGCTTTTGAAAAACAAAGTAGAGGCTCGTCGAAAAAGCCGCCAGCACTATCCAAAACGCCCCCGGGTCGAAGCCGAGGCCGCCGCCCTCTCCCAGTGCGATCAGGGCGACGCCGCCAAAACCCAGCAGCACCCCCGACCAGCCCCAAAAGTTGAGGCGCTCACCGAGAAAAACAACCGCCAGCAAAGCGGTGAAGATAGGTCCGGCGGCGATGAGCAAGCTGGCTGCGCCGGCGCCGACCGTTTGCTCGCCGTAGTTCAGGGCCAGGTGATAGACGGTAAAACCCAGGAACCCCAATAGGCCGAGCCGGCCCAGGTCGGCGGCGCGCGGCGCCCGCAGGCGGGCGAAAACTGCGTACGCGCCAAGCGCCAGCGAAGCCGCCAAAAAGCGCACCAAGGCCAGCTGGAAAGGACCATATCCGCTCAGACCGGCGCGAATTCCGGCAAAGGCGGAAGCCCACAACAAGAGCGTAAGGCCGAGAGCGGCGGCGGTACGGGCGTCCATATCCGCCAGCATAGGCCCCCGCCGACGGCTACCGCTAGATGTAACCTCCCAACACTTTGTTCACTAAGTCAGTGGGCGGTGCGTAGTGCGTAGTACGTAGTGCGTGGTTGGTGGTAATTGGGTTGTGGAGGGCGGGATACGGGAGGTGGCAGGCAGGCATTTCGCTGGCCCCAAGCCGAACTGAAGGCCGTCCCGGCCAAGCGAGCCTTTGACTCGCGCGAGCTGGAACCCATACCGGAGCAGTCTCCGTCGTTCGCGGAGTTCGCAGGCAAGGTGACGATACAGCGCCCTCACCACGACTTCTGAAACGGTCTGGGCCCCAACTTCCACTGGGGTGACGAGGGAAGATGCTCGAGGCGACGGGAGGGGCGTGAATAACGTGTTCGAACCCTACAGCTAGAAGCGGTAAGAGATCGTGAAGGCGAAGGGGCTGAAGATGCTGAAACGGCCGGCGTCGCTGAGACCCGGGATTACCACCATGACGCTCCCTTCGGCGCCAAAGTAGAGCCGCTCAGATATGGCCGTTATGGGCACGGTGATGCCCAGGGTGCCGCCCGGAAGCACCCCGTAGCTGTTACAGACATAACCGGCCTGGTCTTCGCTGACGCAGGCGAAGTACGCCCGCAATCTAGGCCCTAAATAAGCCGAGCCGATATCGGTTGGCACCTTGAAGTAGTAAGTTCCGTCGAGCGCCGCGCCCAACAGCTCGCTGTACACGTAAACGTAACGGCCATTGCCGTCTCCGTTTTCGTCCACCCAGTGCTCCGTACCATAAGCGTTGTAGGCGGTGTCTAGCGAAACGCCAAAATCGTCCTGCGACCAGGAATTGCGCATGTTCAAACCGTAATAGCCGGCATATAGCGAACCCCGCCAATGGCCTCTGGCCACTTCCAGCCCCAAGCCGTCCGGACCCATCGTGATGTAGAAACCGGGTTCGTTTGGGTGGCCGGCGCGGCTAGTGGGCGGGTAGGCGCCAATGCTTACCATCTGGCTGCCGCTGGTCTGGGGAGTTATGGCGCCGGGGGCGCAACCATAGAGCGTAAACGCTAAAATAGCGAGCGCCAGCGCAGTCGGGAGTCTTTTATACATGGCCTACCTCCATTCTCGGCTATCGCTCGAGTGGTATTCGATGTGTATATTCTACTCTACCGTCATGCGCCAAGCCCACCCATACGGCCACCCAGTCGCGCGGCACCTCCAGGAAGACCTGCCCGGTGGCTTTCCTAAAGGGAACCGGGTCTTCTTTACCGTAGGCGAGCGTGTACTTGCCGGGCGGCAACGTCAGCTGCAGCTGCACCGTATCCCGCAACTCGACGTGGTAGCGGGCGCTCCAGGCTATCTTGGGGCTCGCACAATCGAGCTGAGGCGGAACGAAAGAACAAGCCAGGTAATACACGTCATCCCGCCATAGGCCCAGGCTCACGCGGCTACCCGGGTCCAGCTCCAGCTCTCCTTGCCAAGAGGACGGCTGCAAGGCGGTGCGGTAGACGTCGTTCACGAAAACTCCCACGGTGGCCCGGCTGGAACCGCTATATTCGAGAACGCCCACCCGTTTTTGCGAGGGCGTGCGCCAAACCAACACCTTGAAGGGCCGCGCCAAAAAGTCCTGCACCAGCATTACCCGGTCGCCCGCCTGGGATACCGCAACGCCCAAATGGGTGAACTGGGGGCGGAGGATGTTTTCGCGATGGTGGGGGCTGTTCATCCAGTCGGCCACTACTTTGGCGGCCGCCCGAGCGGCGTCGAGCCCACCGTAGTAGGCGATGTTCTCACCGACCGTCACCTCGAGCACCCCCGCCCGCCACATCCGCTGGGCGGGGGTTACTCCTTCGGGGGTTTCGTGGGCAAAGTAGTGGCGCGCCAGCATGTCGCGCGCGTGCTCCAGCGCCGCTCTGTGGGCGGCGTCGTCCCAGGCGAGCGGCTCGAGTCCGTACTGCTCGCGGTAGGCGTTGGTCTGACGCAATATCTCGATTTCTAGTGGCGACTGCGCCGCCGCGAACGGCACTGCCAACAGCAGTAATATGGTCAGACATCTAAGCGCCGACGGGAACCAGGCGATACTCGAACGAGCTGGCAAAGGGGTTGCCCTCCAGTAGTTCTTCGAGGTGATAGGTCTGCAGGTGCAGCACCCAGCGCCGCACCGCGTCCAGAGGCTCGTAACGGCCGGTGTAGTTGTAGCTGACCCCCAGGTAAAAGAGGCGGCTAAGCGCAACCTCGCCGGCGAATACCAGTGAGGTGGCCGTCTTTAGCTTGGCCCGCTCCAGCTCGTCCTCGGCAACGCCCTTCTCGGCCAAGCGGGCCAGTTCTTCTCGCAGCGCCGCGGCAATGGCCTGTTCGTTTTTGGGGTTGCCCTGGACGTAGAAGTAGTACGCGCCCAGGTCGTCGAACTCGTGGTGAAAGGCCACCGCGGTTTCCGCCAAGCCACTGTCCACCAACCGCCAGTAGAGCCGGCCGTTGTCGGCGTCACCAATTATCGCCGCCAGCACCCGCGCGGCGTAACGAGCCTCGACCCGCGCCGAAACGCCCGGACTGGCGGCAGCCAAGTAGAGCTGCTGCGCCTTTTCATACTCGTCGCGCTGCGAACCGGGCTGCGGGGTAAAGCTGGGGTGGTTGCGCGTAGCCCGGCCCCGCTGCCAGCCGGCGGTCATGACCTCGGACAGAGCCAACACTTCCTGCCATTCCACATTGCCGGCAAAGGCCAGGGTCATGTTGCCCGGTACGTAGCGGCGGGCGTGGTAATCGCGCATAAGCTCGGGCGTCATCCGGCTTATGCTCTCGGGCGTGCCCAGTACCGGCTTGGCCAGCGGGTGAACTCCAAAATAACGCCACTGCAAGCGCTCGAAGAGGACCGCGTCGGGGCGGTCGCGGTAGAGGGCTATTTCCTCCAGGATGACCTGGCGCTCGCTTTCGAAGTCGGCGGAGCGGATCGCCGGCCGCATCAGGTCGGTCAGCAGATCCAGCAGGCGCGGCACGAACTCCGGCAGCACCGCCCCGTAGAAAACCGTCATTTCTTCGTTGGTGAAAGCGTTGTACTTGGCTCCCATCCCGTCGAATTCGCGGTTGACTTGAGCGGCGCTGCGTCTTTCGGTGCCTTTGAACACCATGTGCTCGAGGAAGTGGCTCACGCCCTCCTCCCCCGCCAGCTCGTCACGGCTGCCGGTGTTCACGAAGTAACCAACCGCCGCCGACTTGGCTCCGGGGATTATCTCGGCTATCACTCGCAGGCCGTTCGGCAAGGTGGCTTCTTTGAACGTGACGTCTCCCACTCAGACCACCTCCACCGGGCCGAGGGTGCCCGTCCAGGGGCGGTCGTAGGGGTGGTTGCGCAAGAACAGGTTGATCCGTTCCAGAGTAACGTCTACCACCTCGGCCTCCACGTCTTCCAAAGAGCGCGGGCGGCCCAGAATATACACGTCGCGCGCCATCGCGACGGCACGGGCGCGGCTCGACTCGCCGGAAAGTACCAGGTCGGAGCGGGTACTGATCTTGGCGCGGTCCAGCTCTTCTCGGCTAACGCCGTCCGCCAGGCGGGCAATCTCGTCGCGCAGCGCGTTCAAGGTCTCGGCGGCACGCTCGGGCATCGTGCTGGCGTAGGCGCTCAGGTAACCGAACCCTTTGAGCGAACCGGGCGTGGCGCTCACCGAATAAACGAGAGAGCGCTTTTCGCGTATTTCGCTGAACAAGCGGCTGCTAAAGCCGCCCGAGAGTATTTCAGCGGCCAGCCGGGCCGCGTAAAAGTCGTAGTGACCCGGCGGAACGTCTTTATAAAAAAGGCCAATCTGCACCTGCTCCGTCTGTTGCTGCTCGTGAAACGAATGCGGCGGGCTCAGCTTTACCGGCAAAGCCTGCGGGGTGCTGCCGCCCCATGAGGCAAAGAACTCCCGCGCCGCCGCCAGCACCTCGCCGGCCCGTATTCCACCGGCCAGCGCCAGCACCGAGCCACGGCCACCGTAGCGGCTGCGATACTCTTCGTAAACGTCCTCGGCGCTGATTGATCGCAAGACCTCCTCGACTCCCTCCACGGGTTGCCCGTGCGGGCTGGCGAACACCTCGCGGCGCAGACGCCTCATCAGCTTGCGCGCCGGCTGGTCCTCTACGGCGGCCAGCTCCTGCAGAGCCAGCGCGCGAACCGACTCGAACGCCTCGTCGGGCAAGAGCGGCCTCATTACCAAATCGGCGTAGAGTTCGAACACCCGCGCCAAACTTTCCGGAAGGAACGAGGCGGCAAAGGTCGTATACTCCACGCCCGCACCGGAGCTGCGTCTTACCCCGAGGGCGTCGAGGGCGTCGGCGAAAGCGCGCGCGTCGCGCTTGCCCGCGCCCTTCCAGAGCCAGGTTTCCAGCATGCTGGCCGATCCCTGGCGTTCGTGCGGGTCGTTCACCGCTCCCACCGGTACCAGCAAGACCATGCTCACGCCGGGGTTCCAGGGTTGCTCCTCGACGGCGACCGTAAGTCCATTCTCTAGTGTCTCGCTGATAGGCACGGCCACCCAGCAATTATACCCGCACAGTTTGGAGTTTATGGTGCAAAACGGCAGGAAAAGTAATATCATCGCAGTAAAGAAGCAGAAGGAGGTAGCATGCACACACGGATATTGGGCGCTCTGTTGCTGGTGCTGGCGCTGGCGGCCTGCAATCCGGCGGACACCGCTTCCCCGTACGTTACCAACCTATCGCCCCTGCCCCGTAGCCAACTAGACGTGGCCACCGCGCTCACCGCCACCTTCTCCGAAGCCATCGATCCGGCCAGCCTGAACGCGGTCGAGCTCAGCTCCGGCGGCAGCGTACTCGCCGCCGACCTAAACCTCAGCACCGACGGAAAGACGCTTACCATTAGTCTTAACGAAGATCCGCCCTCTTACCCGGCCGAAGTGTCGGTCTCCCTCACCGGCCTGAAGGACAAAGCCGGTAACCCGCTGGTCCCCCTGGCCGAGCCCTGGAAGCTGACCGTGCCCGAGTGGCTGGTGCTCAACAACGTAAAGCAGCACGATTCCGGCAGCTACCGTCGCGACCCCCGGATGGCCCAATCGTCCAGCGGTGAAATATACGTGGCCTACTGGGCCACCATCCCCCCGCCCACCGACCGTTCAACCAACCACTACACTGCTTTCGCCTACAAGCTAGGGGCCGGCGGTGAGGAGCCGCTGGGCAGCTACCTCTTCGACCCCGGCTGCGCCGCCTGCGCCGATAAATCCGGGTCTGGCGCCACCAACACCGACATCGCCGTCGACTCCAGCGGCGCGCCGGTAGTGGCCAACTCCGTGTTCGACTATGACTCTGGCGGCAATCTCAGCTCCATGAACCTGGCGGTTTCCTACTGGCATGGCGGCGGTTGGGGTACGCTTGGCTACGTCGGCATAAGCGGCGGCGCGCCCAATTCGTTGCGCCTCGCCGCCGGGCCGGACGGGCGGCTGGCCATCGTATTCAATCAGCTAACCACGGTATCTGGCCAGAGCAAGTATCACCTCTATCTGCAACGCTACGACGGCTCGAGCTGGCTTACCCTAAGCGCCAGCAACAGTCTCAACCACGACAACGCGCAGGATGCCTGGTCCCCGCGCCTGGCGTTCGACCCAACCTCTTCCGGCGCCACCGTGGCCGTAGCCTGGATAGAAAACGGCGACTTGCAACTCAGGTACTGCAACGAAGCCGGCAATTGCACCGGCGCCGACACCGTCACCGGCGGCTCGTGGTCCCCTAGGCTGTACGACGTAACTTATGACGACAGCGGCAATACCCTGCTCCTCTACTCGCAAAACGCCTCCGGCGGCGGGCGGGACCTGGTAATCAACCGCTACAAAGGTCTTTCGCTAGAAATATTGACCGTTGCTCACGCGAACAACTTCAACTCGGCCGACCTGCTCCGCGCTCCGAATGGCGACCTACTGATCGCCTGGGGCGCGCAGGAAAGTCCCGACGCCGTCCACGTCGCCCGTTATCACGCCGGTTGGTTCTACGAATACAACCCCGCTTTCACGACCCAGCTCAATACGCACCTATACAACGTACAGGTAGGCCTGGACCCAAACGGCCGCCCGCTGGCGCACTGGGGCGGCGAAGATGACGAGAATTGGTATTACGACTACACCGCCATCCTCAACCACGTCCCCTGAACACGTGCCATCAACCAGCCTCCCGGCGTCCCGGGAGGCTTTTCGTTTACACCGGTAGAATAGCCCCGTGACGCGGCGGGAACTCATCCAGCGGCTGGCGCGACCGCTAAAGCGCGAACTGGCCACCGGTTGCGAAAACCGGGTCGTCGCCGGTGGCCTGGAAAAGCTGGTAGGCAACCTGGCGCGCCCCTTCCCAGAGGTGGTCCGGCTCCTGACCGGCTATTCGCGGCTGGAAGTCGAAGAGCGCTGCCGCCGGCTGCAAGAAGCCCTGCGCGCTCTGGGCGTCGCGGCGGGGCCGCCGCCCAAACCCGCCGCCAGGCAGAGCAGCGAGCCAAAAACGGGCGAGAGCGGCACCGTGAGCCTTGATACGCCCATCAGCGCCATCTCGCTAGGCCCCAAAGGGCCGCAGAAGATGCGGGCGCTGGGAGTGCGCACCCTGCGCGACCTGCTCTTCTATTACCCACGCCGCCACGAAGACCGCCGTACCCTGCCTGGTTTTTCCGCGCTCGTCCCCGGGGCCAAGGCCACGGTGGTGGGCACGGTTCTTTCCAAAAGCCAGGTCAAGACGCCACGCAAGCGGATGCTCATCACCCAGGCGCGCTTGGTGGACGACCGCGGGCACAAGCTGACCGCCGTCTGGTTCAATCAGCCCTGGGTTCTGGGGCAGCTCAACGAGGGCGAAAAGATAGTTGCCACCGGTCGCTACAACGT
>JALVWZ010000159.1 GCA_027023115.1 Thermaceae bacterium | reverse complement strand
CGCGGCTGGCACGCCGCCGCGCCGGTTCCCGCCGAGTACGGCGAGAACCTGGCCCTCTTCGCCGCGACCGAGCGCCATGGCGGGGCGGATATAGACGGCCTCAGGCAGGCTCTTGCGGAGGTGCTCTCATGAAGCGCGATTTTCCTACGGTCTTCGAGCGTTCCCGCAGCGGCCGCCGCGGTACGCGGCCGCCAGAGCCGCCAAAGGCGGATCTCGAGTCCCTCCTGGGCGCGGCCAACCTGCGCGCCGCACCGCCGCGCCTGCCCGAGCTCGACGAGCTTTCGGTGGTGCGCCATTACACCAACCTCAGCCGCCGTCAGGTGGGAGTAGACACCAACTTCTACCCGCTTGGCTCCTGCACCATGAAGTACAACCCGCGCGCCTACGAGGCGGCGGCGGCCCTCTTCGGCGAGCTGCATCCGTATCAGGATCCTGACACCGCCCAGGGGGCGCTGCAAATCATCTACGAGTTGCAGCAGTACCTGGCCGAGATTACCGGCATGGACGCGGTTACCCTGCAACCGGCGGCGGGGGCGCACGGCGAGCTTACCGGTATGTTGCTCATCCGGGCATACCACGAGTCGCGCG
This sequence comes from Thermaceae bacterium, assembly GCA_027023115.1. GTDB lineage: Bacteria > Deinococcota > Deinococci > Deinococcales > Marinithermaceae > Oceanithermus. The sequence continues at coordinate 11,521 of JALVWZ010000159.1, read as the reverse complement.
GCGAAGGGGAGCAGCGGCGGGTGGTGCTGGTGCCCGACAGCGCCCACGGCTCCAACCCGGCCACCGCCAGCATGGCCGGTTACCAGGTGCAGGAGGTGCCCAGTGGTCCCGACGGGGAGGTGGACCTGGAAGCCCTCAGGGCGGCTCTGGGTCCGCACGTGGCGGCGATCATGCTCACCAACCCCAATACGCTGGGCCTCTTCGAACGCAAGATACTCGAGCTAATCGACGCGGCGCACGAACAAGGGGTACAGCTCTACTACGACGGCGCCAACCTCAACGCCATCATGGGTTGGGCCCGCCCCGGCGACATGGGTTTCGACGCGATACACCTCAACCTGCACAAGACCTTCTCCACCCCCCACGGCGGCGGTGGCCCCGGTTCGGGTCCGGTGGGCGCCAAGGCGCACCTGGCTCCCTTCCTGCCGGTGCCCACCGTCAAACGCGAGGGCGAGCGCTACCTGCTCGACTACGACCGTCCCCAAAGCATCGGCCGCATGCGCTCTTTCTACGGCAACTTCGCGGTGATGGTGCGGGCCTACGCCTACATCCGCATGCTCGGCGCCGAGGGCCTCAAGAAGACCTCGGCCATGGCCGTCCTCAACGCCAACTATCTGCGCAAGCGCCTCAGCCAAGCGGGCTACCCCATTCCCTACGACCGCCTCTGCAAGCACGAGTTCGTCGCCCAGCCGCCGGAGGGACTGAAGGCGCTCGACGTGGCCAAGGCGCTCCTCGACTACGGCTACCACCCGCCTACCATCTACTTCCCGCTGATCGTCAAGGAAGCCTTGATGATCGAGCCGACCGAGACGGAGAGCAAAGAGACGCTCGACGAGTACGTGGAGGCGATGGCCGAGATCGCCAAACGCGGCCTCGAGGATCCCGAGTGGATTGCCCACACACCCTACGAAACGCCGGTGCGACGCCTCGACGAGGTAACCGCCAACCGTCATCCCGTGTTGCGCTGGCGCCCGGAGGAAACGTAGCAACCTTTCCCTTCATCGGCAAGGCCGGCAGGCTCTACCTGGCGGTCTTGCTGGTGGTTTTGTTCGCTTTCTCCACCCGGGCCGCCGGCGAGGAGCAGTCATTTTTCTTGGGGGCCGAAAACGGGCCCGGCGGGCCGGTGTACTTTGGCCTCGAGGGCAGCGCCGCCGGGGCCGTGGGGCCATGGCGTTATGCCTATTCCGGCCGCCTTCGCATGGGGAACCTGCTCCTGGCGAGCGGTTACGCCTGGGCGGGGGTCGAGCCGCTGCCGGGCTTGCGGCTTCGCGTCGGTTACGACGCCTGGTTCTTGCAACCCGGCCGCACCGGACGCAGCGCCGGCGGCCGGGTTGACTGGAACCCCGCCGGCCCGCTAACTTTCAGCTTCTCCGCCACCCCCACCGCCTGGGGCGGGGCCCTGAAGTATGGGAGCGCCAATAACTGGGCGCAGCTATGGCTCAGAAACGAAGACTGGCTGGCCGCCGCCAACCTGAGCTACGGCCGCCTTGTTGTTACCGGCTGGTACCGCGCCGCCTACGCCCCGGCTGCATCCTTACGGTATGGTGTTAGGGCCGCTTGGCATATTGCTCCGGTAGCGCTCTCGCTGGGTTACGACAGCCGGTGGGGTTACGAGGCCGGCTTTAACTGGCGGGGAAGTTTTACGGCCTCTGCCGGGGCGCGTTGGAACCCGCAACGGAGCGCCTTGTTTAAGGCCGGCCTGCAAGTGCCTCTTGCGAGCGAAGCATCGTTGCGTTTCGCGGCGTCGTACTCGCTATTCCCGTTTAACGACCTACGTGCGTCACTGGAGTTCGCTGCGTTATTGAATCGTTAGCTGCAACCTCCCAACACGCTGTTCACAAAGTCTGGGAAGAGGTAGTACGTGGTGCGTGGTAGGTGGTGAATAGGGTGTAGGAGGTAGGGAGTGGGATGTGGGTGGCGGGAAGAAAAAGACGGTACGTAATACGATGTGCGTAGTACATGGTAGTCAGCTTGAATCGAGAGCGCTATGCGCGCTATCGCATTACAAACCTTCCACGAGCTACAGGCCACATGCCACGAGCCGCTTGCCGGTTTCAAAACCCCCACCCCGACCCTCCCCCAAGGGGAGGGAGCTTTGCTTCGTGGACTATAGCTACAGGCGCGTTCACGTCTCCGCGTAGTTCGGGCGGACACATGGGTCCGCCCCTACGACGAAATAACACACATCACGAGCCACAAGCTACAGGCCACAAGCTACAGGCCACATGCCGCTTTTCGCCGACTCCCCGGACGAGGTCGGCCCGGTCGCGATCCAGGGCCCATGCCGGAAGAGAAGCCGTGGTTTTGCTGCTGCAGGCGTGCAAATGCTGGAATGTAGGGGAGGGTTTGAAACCCTCCCCTACCGGTAGAAAGCCGGAAGCTGGGCATGGTACTTCCACAGGCCACAAGCTACGAGCCACCAGCCATCCCGTCACCGTCACCACGAACCAAGTACTACGCACCACGAACCAGTAGGGGCAGACACACGGGTTCACCCCTAAGACGAGATGAACCACAAGTCACATGCCACGAGCCTCTTGCCACAAGCTACATACCGCGAGCTTTCTTTGTTTCCCCTTGTAAGAAAGACGGCTACGGGCTGGTTTTTCGTTTTTCTAACTAAGCGAGCCAGTCCGGACCGTAGCAGTCTCCGTCGCTCGTGGATACCGTAAGAAGAGACCAAGGCGACGACGCAAAGCGCCTACCACGACTTCTGAAACGGCCCCGGACCTCAGCTTTCGCCGGGGCGGCGATAAAGCCCGTGGCGACGGAGGCGGCGCGAACAGCGTGTTCGAGCCTTACAGCTAGATCGGGTTCGCTGGACGCCAAAAGAACGGAGGGGGCGCGCCCCCTCCGTTCTTTTGCGGTTGGCCTAGTAGATGCAGGGCATGTTGTCGAAGTTCTGCATGGCGTCATACAAGGCTTCGTAAATGCTCCCGAGATTGCTGTCGGCGGTGCTGCCGGGCGTTATCGGCAGCGGACCGTAGCTGTATGTATGGCCGTTGACTTCTATGGTGAGGGTGGCGGTGGTGCCAACGGTGGCATTACTGGCGTCGATGCTGATGTTGTACCAGTCACCGGCGGGTGAGGGGTAGTGAACGTCGTTGAGGGTGTAGCTTTCTGAGGCGTGGGTGGTGTCGCCACCGGTATCGTCGGCGCTAAAAGTGCCCCACAGGGGAGTCGCGGTCTTAGCGGTAGACCAGACCATATTGCCGCTGGCGGGGTCGTACTCATTGATGGCCAAGTCGAGGTCGCCGCCGCCGGTCCAGTCTAGCGTCACCTTCATGGTGCTGTTGAGGGTGGCGTTGAGAACGTCTGGGCTGCCCATGTTGTCATGGGGGCCGGCGTTGACGGTCAAGCTGCCCAGGGTGATGCCGTTGCCGGAGTCGCCGTCGGCGTCCCAGCTAACGCGCTCGTACGGCCAGAAGTCGTAGCTATTCCCGTCGGTCATGTCCTGGCCCGACACCATCACCTGGTAGTCGCCGGGAGCAATGCTGGTAAAGGTCGCGACGCCACCGTAATCGGTCTTGGCAACGTAAGCCAGCTTGCCATCTTTGAAAAGGGAAACGTCAACCGCCTCCAGGGGGTAGGTAGTATCGCTGGCAGTTATTGCTCCGTCGCCGTCGGAGTCGTATTTGTTGAGGGTGGTGACGCTGACTAGCGCTGTGCCGCCCTGGTCGAGCGTGGCCGCCCCAGACAGCACGTCGTGCACCTTGTCTACCAGCTTTTTCAGGTTGATGCGGCCGTAGCCGGTTTCGCGGTCAAAGCCGGGAGCGCCGATGTCGTCGGCGGTGCTCTCCAGTAGCCGCTTGACCTCGTAGGCGGTTGCGTTGGAGAGGAACTGCTTGACTAGTGCGGCGGCGCCGGCTACTTCGGGGGTGGCCATACTGGTGCCGGAGATGCGGTAGTAGAGGTAGGGGGTTCCGTTCGTGTCCTCATCGAACCTGGGCCAGGTCGAAAGAATGTCAACGCCGGGGGCGCTGACGCTGATGTGGCCGCCAGAGGTGGAGAAGTCGGCCTTTTCGTCGCTGGCGTTGGTGGCGCCGACGGCGATGATGCCGGGGTAGCCGGCGGGGTACTGCACCTCGTCCTGGTAGGAGTTACCCATGGCCACGGTGATAACGACCTTCTGCTGGAGGGCCATGTCGATGGCGCTCTTGAGAATCTGCCCGTAGCCTTTCCCGCCGAGGCTCATGGTGATGACGTTGGGTGTTATCCCGTCACCGTCTACATCCAATATCGCGGCCATTATGGCGCTGGCGATGGTCCAGTCGTCGGTATACGACCCACAAAAAACCTTCAGGTCCATCAACTTGGCGTTGTAGGCCACGCCGGCGACGCCCTGGCCGTTGTTGCCGCGGGCGGCAACGATGCCGGCCACGTGAGTGCCGTGAATCTGACCCGTCGAGGCGTCGGTTCCGGGAGGTATGGTGCCGCCACCGAGGCAGCCGGTGGCGTCGTAACCGTTGACGAACGCGCCGGCGAGGTCGGGGTGGGCTTCGTCGATACCGGTGTCCACGACGCCAACGACGACGCCGCTGCCGTCGGGGTGGGTGCCGCTGCCGTCAACGTCGGTATTCCAGGCGTCGGCGGCCTGCATTACGTCGTGATCCCACTTCTGCGCTTCAAGAGGGTCGTTGAGAGAGAGTTCCTGGATGGCGCTGCTGTTGACCGGTTTGGGGCGGGGGTGCAGGAAGTCGGGTTGCGCTAACCGTATGCCGTTAATTTTGGTGCTGCTAAGCTTTCCGAGCGCGTGAGAAGCGTCGAGGCCGTCGGGCAGTTCGACCAAGGCTGCCTTGAGCGTGGGCATGCTGCCGAGGACCTTACCCCCACCGAGGTTGCTCAATAGCTCGTCGAGTGCCGAGGGGTTGTCGTAGAAGACGACGATTCGATCGATCGCGTGGTCGGCGTCGATCTTGACCGCTTCTATCTTGGCTCTTGGCCCGCTGGCATTGGGGTTGGTGAATTTGTTGGAAGAGCACCCGGCCAGAGCGAGGACACCAAGAACCGCCAGTAAGTACAAGTAAGAACGTTTCATGATTCAGCCTCCTTAGGGTGCGGTGGTAAAGGTGAAGTGCTGGCCGGAGGGCATACCGTAAGGCCCGTAGGGGAACCAAAGACCAAAACCGTCTGCGGCGATGGATACCGCGGTGGGGTGGATGGCGTCGTCAACCGCGTAGGCCTCGTAGGCTTCCCATTCGTAGGAGCGGCCAGGTTGGAGGGTGCTCATGCCGGTGCCGTCGAAGGCTCCGTCTTCGTTCCAGGTATAGCTGGTACGGTTGACGAGAAATGGCTGTGCGTTACTGGCCAGGGTGGCCATCTCTCCGGTGAGCGTGTCCCACAGAGCCAAGCCGACGTACTTGTAATTGCCTACGTCGGAGGTTTGCCAGCTGAAAGTGGGCGTAACGGAAACGTCCGTTGCGTTATCCGCCGGAGAAACCAGGTTTACCGAGAAGACGTCGAGGGGGGTGGTTTGCAGGGCGTTGGAAAGCTCCGATTCTTCCGCGCCCAAGAAAGCGCTCACCTTGTAGTAGGCGGTCTTGCCGACGGCGAGGTCGGGGCTGGAGTCCACGAACTGGTTTTCGCTCGCCGAAACGACGCCGATGGGGGTGTAGTTCTCGCCGTCGAAGCTCCGGTAAATGCGGTAGCCGGCGAACATGTCGGGCGGGTACGAACTAAGGTCGAACTTGGGCTGCCAGGCCAGCTCTACGTAGAGGTTGGAGCCCGCCGGCGCAGTCTGCGGTTTGACGCTGAAGAAGTCCAGTTGCTGGCCAAGGGTTACTGAAATAGCCTTCCGCAGCTCCGGTGCCGTCAGCTTGCTGCCGTTTACCAAAGCGTCGGTGATGGTCACGTAGCGCAGCAGCTGAGTGCGGTTGCCGTTGGTGTCGTAGACGACGACCTGGAAGGTGGTATCTCCGTATACGGCGTAGTCGTAGGGGTCCATGTATTGGTGGCCGGTATCGTTGACGCTGTCGAAATAGCTGCGCCGGCCGCTAAGGAACCCGGAGCCGGGGGTCTTCCCGAGCGAGGCATATATCAGGTTCGTCGCCAGGGGGCTGGCGGGCGCAGAAACCACCCGGTAGGGGATAGAGCCGTTACTGGCGTCGAAAACGTCGCCGTCGCTGACGCCCTCGAGGGCTACGTCTGGCGGAGTGGTGGGCCAGTTGGGGTTGAATGCTTTGCGCTCGATGATGTTCAGCGGAGTCGTGTGGTTATCCTTGGCGCGGACGTTCAGTACTTGCGAGCCCGCATAGCCATCTTTCTGCAATTTGAGGTCGTAGCTACCCTCGGGCACCTTGACGGTGTAGCTGCCGTCGTCACCGGTGGTAACCGTGGCGACCAGATCGTTGCTGCCGGCGTCGTAAACGGATATCTTCGTACCGGCTACGGCCTCGCCGGCGCCGGCGTTGACGACGTACCCGGCAATAGCAGCCTTTGGCTGTTCCTGTGTCTGTTGCTGCGGACAGGCGGTGAGAACCAGCAACAATGCTGCCGCGGCCGCTAGCCCAAAGATCTTTTTGTGCATAATCATTACCTCCACAATGCATTTGAAGAGATGATTGCCGTATAACCCGGAAGCCGTACAACGGCGCTATCTACCCAATAGTCCATCACCTCCCACTGCTGTATATAGAGTATTAGTAGCATGATAAATGCCTTACAATCAAGTAAGTAGATATATATAAAAGCAGTAATGAGAGATGAATAGCATATGACGGAACTTGGCTATATGGCAATGTGGCAGTAGCCATTCGGACGCTAACGCCAACTCCTAGTTGGGGAGAACTTGGGAGGCGCTAAAAAAGTCATACGGCATTCATTCATCCCAGGGGCTGTATCCGGCTGCAACGAAGTAGAGCCCCTGCGGCGGCGCCGTGGGCCCGGCTTTGCCCCGGTCCGGGTTTTCGAGCAGTTCGCTAATGCTCTCGGGCTTCCTCTTGCCAAGCCCTACTTCCACCAACGTTCCCACCATGCTGCGCACCTGGCCGCGGACGAAGCCATTGCCGATGAAATGAAGGTGCAGCTCGCCGCCACCAGCCTCTACGCGGGCTTGGTAGAGCCTACGAACGGTGCTGCGTTTTTCGCGGTTGGCGAAGGAGCCAAAGTCGTGCTCGCCCTCGAGCAGCCGCGCGGCCTCGGCCAGCGCCGGAAAGTCGAACGGCTGCGGCACCCACCACACCCGCCAGCGCTCGAGCGCCGTCGGCTGGCTGCGATTTAGCACCCGGTACCAGTACTGCCGCCAGCGGGCCGAGTGGCGGGCGTGCCAGTCGGGGTCTACTTCTTTGGCCTCGAGCACGCGCACGTCTGGCGGCAATAGGGCGTTGAGCGCCTGGGGCACCCTTTCTATGGGAATCGTGTCCTCGGTGTCATAATGCACCGGCATGGCCAGCGCGTGTACTCCGGCGTCGGTGCGGCCCGCAGCCGTTACCTTGGGGCGCGTTCCCGGGATCCGCGCCAGCGCCGCCTCCAGCACCCCCTGCACGGTGCGCTCGCCCTGCGCCTGCACCTGGAGCCCGGCAAAGCCGGTGCCATCGTATTCGAGCAGCAACATTACCCTACGCACGAAACCAGTTTACGGGCTGACAGGAACAGCGCCACGGTAAGACCAAACTGAAGCGATTGGGGAGAAGATGACGCGCAAAGAATAGCAACTACTTTCAATGGGCGTTTCAGCACCGGCAGCCGGTAGGCTGCCCGGTTTGGCATCTAGCTGTAACCTCCCAACACGTTGTTCACAGTGTCCGGGGATGATGCGGTGTGTAGTACGTAGTGCATGGTAGGTGGTGAATAGGTTGTGGAAGGCGGTGTTTCGTTAACATCAAACCAAACTGCAGGTCGTCAATCCAGCGGGGCGAGCCTTTGGCTCGCGCGAGCCAGTCCAGACCGGCGCGGTCTCCATTGCTCGTGGATGTCGTAATAAACAATGGTGACGACGCAGGGCCCCAAACGCGACTTCTGAAACGGTCCTGGACCCCAGCTTTCGCTGGGGTGACGGGGAGAGACCCTCGTGGCGCCGGGGGTGAATAACGTATTCGAACCTTACATTTAGGGAACGCCCGAACCCCCCCTGTATCACGGACGGCCCCCGGGCTCGGAAATTCAAATGGCCAACTGTGTGTTGGCCGATTACCCGCCTTGCGTAAGGCGCACAGGGCTTGTATACTGCTAAAGTTGCGGGACCCCGGTGTCGGCCCCGGCACCGGGCAGCCTTCCGCCTCCTGAAGGCCCGCTGGGAAGGGCCAGGGAGGCGGTTACAATCGGAGCCCAGCCGCTGGGCTCCGGGAGGTTCTTGCCAAGACGGGGGCAGTCATCCGAGAGGTGCTGTCCGGAAAGTGAAGGGAGTGAGGTAGGCTTGCCGACAATCAATCAGCTTCTCCGCAAAGGCCGCAAAGCGGTCAAAAAGAAGACCAAGGTCCCGGCGCTCAAGGGGAGCCCCTTCCGCCGCGGGGTTTGCACGGTGGTGCGCACCGTGACCCCCAAGAAGCCGAACTCGGCTCTGCGCAAGGTGGCCAAGGTGCGCCTCACCAGCGGGTACGAGGTGACCGCCTACATCCCCGGCGAAGGCCACAACCTGCAGGAGCACTCGGTAGTGCTCATTCGCGGTGGCCGCGTCAAGGACCTGCCGGGCGTGCGTTATCACATCGTCCGCGGCGTCTACGACACCCAGGGCGTACAGGACCGCAGAAAGAGCCGTTCCAAGTACGGGACCAAGCGGCCCAAGAGTTAAGAGGTAGAGTATGGCACGCAGAAGAAGAGCAGAAATTCGCAAGCTGGCCCCCGACCTGGTCTACGGCGACGTCGTGGTCTCGGCCTTCATCAACAAGATCATGCGCGACGGCAAGAAGAACCTCGCCGCCCGCATCTTCTACGACTCCTGCAAACTCATTCAGGAGCGAACCGGACAGGAGCCTCTCAAGGTCTTCCGTCAGGCTCTCGATAACATCAAACCGCGCATGGAAGTGCGCAGCCGCCGCGTGGGCGGCGCCAACTACCAGGTGCCGGTGGAGGTTTCGCCGCGCCGGCAGCAGTCGCTGGCCCTGCGCTGGCTGATCAACGCCGCCAACCAGCGGCCCGAGCGGACCGCCGTCGAGCGCATTGCCGGCGAGCTGCTGGACGCCGCCGAGGGTAAGGGCGGCGCCGTCAAGAAGCGCGAGGACGTCGAGCGTATGGCCGAGGCCAACCGCGCTTACGCGCACTACCGGTGGTAAGCGATGGCGGTTAAGACGGAGTTCGACCTCAAGAAAACGCGCAACATCGGGATTGCCGCGCACATCGACGCCGGCAAGACCACCATCACCGAGCGCATCCTCTATTACACCGGCCGCATCCACAAGATCGGCGAGGTGCACGAGGGCGCGGCGACGATGGACTGGATGGAGCAGGAGCGCGAGCGCGGCATCACCATCACCTCGGCGGTGACCACGGCCTTTTGGAAAGACCACCGCATCAACATCATCGACACCCCGGGCCACGTTGACTTCACCATCGAGGTCGAGCGTTCCATGCGCGTCCTCGACGGGGCCGTGGCCGTCTTTGACGCCAGCCAGGGGGTAGAACCGCAGTCGGAAACGGTCTGGCGCCAGGCGGAGAAGTACCGGGTGCCCCGGATCGCCTTCGCCAACAAGATGGACAAGACCGGCGCCGAGATCCTGCTGGTCATCAACAGCATGAAGCAGCGCCTGGGGGCGCGGCCGGTGCTGATGCAATGGCCCATCGGCCAGGAAGACACCTTCAAGGGAATCATCGACCTGGTTTCGATGAAGGCTTTTACCTACGGCAACGACCTGGGAACCGAGATCGAGGAGATCGAGATTCCCGAGGAGTACCAGGAAATTGCCGCCGAGTGGCACGACAAGCTAATCGAAGCCGCGGCCGACCTCGACGAAGACGTGATGATGAAGTACCTCGAGGGCGAGGAAGTTACCGAAGCCGAGCTGAAGGCCGCCTTCCGCAAGGGCACCATCTCCCTCGACGTGACCCCCGTCTTTTTGGGCTCGGCCCTCAGGAACAAGGGCGTGCAGCTACTGCTCGACGCCATCGTCGAATACCTGCCCTCTCCCCTCGACGTGCCCCCGATCAAAGGCCTGACCGAGAGCGGTGACGCCGTGGAGCGCCCCGCCGAGGCCAGCGGGCCGCTGGCGGCGCTGGCGTTCAAGATCATGGCCGACCCCTACGTGGGCCGGTTGACCTTCGTGCGCGTCTACTCGGGCGTGCTCAAGGCCGGTTCCTACATCTACAACTCGACCAAGGGCAAGAAGGAGCGCGTTGGCCGGCTGTTGCGGATGCACGCCAACCACCGCGAGGAAGTCGAAGAGCTCTCGGCCGGCGACCTGGGCGCGGTAGTGGGCCTGAAGGACACCGTAACCGGCGACACCCTGGTGGGCGACGGCGACGAACCGATCATCCTCGAGTCCATCGACATCCCCGAGCCGGTCATCTCGGTGGCCATCGAGCCCAAGACCAAGGCCGACCAGGAGAAGCTGGCCATGGCGCTTTCGCGCCTGGCCGAGGAAGACCCGACCTTCCGGGTCCACACCGACCCCGAGTCGGGCCAGACCATCATCTCCGGCATGGGCGAGCTGCACCTGGAGATCATCGTCGACCGCCTCAAGCGCGAGTTCAAGGTAGACGCCCACGTCGGCAAGCCGCAGGTGGCCTACCGCGAAACTATCACCCGCCAGGTGGATGTCGAGGGCAAGTTCGTGCGCCAGTCGGGCGGTCGCGGTCAGTACGGCCACGTCAAGATCAAGGCCGAGCCGATGCCGCGCGGCGGTGGCTTCGAGTTCATCAACGCCATCGTCGGCGGCGTGATTCCCAAGGAGTTCATCCCCGCCGTCCAGAAGGGCATCGAGGAGGCCATGCAGTCGGGGCCGCTCATCGGCTTCCCGGTGGTGGACCTCAAGGTGACCCTCTACGACGGCTCCTACCACGAGGTCGACTCCTCCGAGATGGCCTTCAAGATCGCCGGTTCGATGGCCATCAAGTCGGCGGTCCAGAAGGGCAACCCGGCCATCCTCGAGCCGATCATGCGGGTCGAGGTGACCACCCCCGAGGAGTACCTGGGCGACGTCATTGGCGACCTCAACGGCCGCCGCGGCCAGGTGCTCGGCATGGAAGCCCGCGGCAACGCCCAGGTGATTACCGCCCACGTGCCGCTGGCCGAGATGTTCGGCTACGCCACCGACCTTCGTTCCAAGACCCAAGGCCGCGCCTCGTTCGTCATGTTCTTCGACCACTACGCCGAGGTGCCCAAACAGGTTCAGGAGAAGCTGCTCAAGCACTAGCGCGGACGCGCAAGGAGGACACACATGGCCAAAGCTGTATTCGAACGCACCAAGCCCCACGTCAACGTGGGCACCATCGGTCACGTAGACCACGGTAAGACCACCCTGACCGCGGCTATCACCTTCGCCGCCGCCGCCGCCAACCCCAACGTCGAGGTGGCCAGCTACGACGAGATCGACAAGGCCCCCGAAGAGAAGGCCCGCGGCATTACCATCAACACCGCCCACGTCGAGTA
>JALVWZ010000158.1 GCA_027023115.1 Thermaceae bacterium | reverse complement strand
GGGAGGGTGTGACGCAACCCGACAGCCTTCAGTCTTGAGCGGTAGACCTCTTTTTCCTTTGTTTTTGCCATACGAATGCCTCCAATCTATTTACTTGTAAGTATAGCCGATACTCGTTCCAAGCGCTACCGGTACCAATATCCCGACCAGCCCTCAATTCCGACAAAGCCCGTTCCGAACGCGCTTCATAGGTTTGGGCTCGTGCTGCACCTCTGCGCTCTGCGCTGCCTCTATAATATACCCGTGCGCGACCGTAGCGTTTACCGGCTCCTTTACGTGCTCTTCGCCTTGGGCACCGCCCACCTGCTGTTGCTTTGGGGGGTGGAGGCGCAGCGGAGCATGGCTCTGAGCCGGCAGGTGCGCCTGGTGGCCGCGCAGACGGCCGATTTGGAGTCTAGGGTGCAGGCTCTGCGCGAGGAGCTGAAGCACGCCGACGACCCGGCCTATCTCGAAGAAAGAGCCCGCAGCCTGGGTTACGTCTACCCGAACGAGGTTCTCCATGCCGCACCCCGCTGAAGCGATTCTCGAAGACGAGACGATTACCGAAGGCCTTCCCGATAGCGAAGCCGGCGAACTGCTGGCCTGGCTGGTGGGGTTGGCCGACGAGATGGAAGAAGAAGACCCGGCCTACATCCAGCACCTGCGGCGCCTGGGGCGGCAGCTGGCCCGCATCAGTTCCCGCTGGGGCGTGCCGGTGACCGACCTGATCGACCTGGTCGAGATAGCCTGGGAAGACCCGGGAGAACCCGCCCGCGCTCCCCGGCCCATGCGGGCGTAAACAAGGCGGTACGTAGTACATAGTGCGTGGTAGGTGGTAGGAAGTGAGAGGTGGGGTGTGGGCAGTAGATAGGCCGGCGATTCGTCAAATCCAAGCCGAACCAAACAGAGGGTCGTCGTTCCAGCGGGGCGTGCCACAGTCCCCGCGAGCTGGTAGGTAGGCCGGAGTAGCCCTCGTCGCCCACGCGTGCCGTAAGAAACGATGGCGACGACGCAGTCCCCAAACGCGGTTTCCGAAACGGTCCCGGCCCCGGCTTTCGCTGGGGTGACGGGGGAAGATGCACGTCGCGACGGTAGGGGCGCGAATAACGTATTCGAACCCTATACCTAACTGGGGTGCTGAGTCCTAAATTTGTGGGTGCTGCCAGCTAGGTGGCGTGACGTCTTACGGGCGGAACTCGGAACGCTCGGCACTTGCTGTGCGCGACGAGTTTTGGTCTCAATGCGCCTCGTGCTTTGCCAGTCCGCGGTTGCAAGAGCGTGCGCGAGGCTGCTTATGCGGCCGCTGCTTGTAACTTAACTACCCGCTCAAGACTGTCCCGTGTTCGCGGGTGGGATCAGAAGGGTACTACTTCGGCCTGGCCCTCGCCGCCGAGCTTGCCAGCCAGGAGGGCGTCGCGGTCGGGCAGGCTGCGCACCGCCAGCCCCGGCAGCTTCTCGACCTCGGCGATGGCCTCGGGGTCTACCCGTACGTCGCGAGCCTCCAAAAGCGCCCAGCCGCCGGGGCCGCGCACCTTCAGGAAGACCGGCATGGTGCCCGGGTACTCGTCGAGCAGGCTGCGCAGGTCGAGCAGCTGTTCGTCGCTGAAGAGGCTCAGGTCCAAGTCCAGCTCCAGGACCTGGGGCAGGCCTTCCAGCTCTTCGTAGAGGAATACGTCCTGCACCATTACCCGCAGGCTTTCGCCGTCGGCGTCGGGTTCTATCTCGCAAACGGCCACTACCGGCATGTCTTCTTTGACCCGGGTCATCACTCGGTCGTAGGCGCGGCCGAAGACGACCACCTCGAGCGCCCCCGAGGCGTCGGCCAGGTTGAAGCGGGCCATCATGCCACCCGAGCGGGTGGAACGGCGGGTGATTTGCTCGACCATTCCCACCAGGAGCGCCCGCACCCGCCCGCCGTCGGCGGAGCTTTGCTGGTACCAGTCGTTCAGCTCGCTCAGCTTGCAGGTGGCGGCCTCGGCCAAGCCGGGGAAGTGCTCCAGGGGGTGGCCGGTAACGTAGATGCCCAGGGCCTCTTTTTCGTAGCGGAGGCGGATCACCTCTTCCAGCGGCTCGGTTTTGGGCAGGGGCGGTTCGGTAACGTCGGTATCGAACAGCCCGGTAAGGCCGCCGGCGGCTTTTTGCTGCTCGGCGGCGGCCCACTTGAGCAGGCCTTCCATGGCCTCGAGCATCTGCCCGCGCTCGCCGAAGGCGTCGAAGGCGCCGGCCTTGATGAGCGACTCGAGCGCCCGCTTGTTGACGTGGTGCAGGTCCACGCGCCTGAGGAAGTCGGGCAGGCTCTTGAAGGCGCCGCCCTTTTCGCGTTCGCGCAGGATGCTTTCTACCGCGCCCTCGCCGACGTTCTTGACCGCCGAGAGGCCAAAGAGGATCTCGCGGCCGACCACGCGGAAGTCGGCGCCGGAGCGGTTGATGTCGGGTGGTAGCACGTGGATCCCACTGGCCTCGGCGTCGCGGATGTACTCGGCCACCTTGTCGGAGTTACGGCGTTCCACCGTGAGCAGCGCGGCCATGAACTCGACCGGGAAGTGGGCCTTGACGTAGGCCGTTTGGTACGAGATCAGCGAGTAGGCGGCGGCGTGCGACTTGTTGAAACCGTAGTTGGCGAAGGCCTCGAGCAGGTCGAAGATGCGGCTGGCCTCGTCGGGGGGCACGCCGCGCTTTTCGGCGCCGGTGATGAAGCGGTCGCGCTGCGCCTTCAGCTCCTCGACCTTCTTCTTGCCCATCGCGCGGCGCAGCAGGTCGGCTTCGCCCAGGGTGTAACCGGCGACCGCCGAGGCGATCTGCATGATCTGCTCCTGGTAGACGGGAATGCCGTAGGTCTCGGCCAGGATGGGCTTCAGCATTTCCTCGGCGTGGGGGAACTCCTTGTAGCCGACCGGCTCCTGACCGTGGCGGCGGCGCAGGTAGGTGGGGATGTTGTC
>JALVWZ010000157.1 GCA_027023115.1 Thermaceae bacterium | reverse complement strand
TGTATACGTGACCTTCGCCGTTGCCGTCTTTCTGCCGCCACACCACCACCGCATCACCAGCGGTGTTAATAGCGACTTGGGGTTCGAACGCATCGGTTCCGGCCAGGCTCAGGTATTCGCTAAGGTCCGCTGGCCCGCTCCAGCTGCCGTCGTGACGCTCGGCCTTGTAGATCTGGTTGTTGCCGTTGCCGTCTTTCTGCCGCCACACCACCACTACGTCGCCGGCGGTGTTCATGGCGACTTGGGATTGAAACGCTTCTGTCACGGACAGGCTCAGGTATTCGCTAAGGTCCGCCGGCCCGCTCCAGCTGCCGTCGTGACGCTCGGCCTTGTAGATCTGGTTGTTGTCGTTGCTATCTGCCTGCTGCCATACCACCACCACGTCGCCAGCGCTATTCATGGAAACCTGAGCCGAGCTTGCATCGCTTTCCGCCAGACTCAGGTGGTCGGCCAGGTTGGCCGGGGGGTACCAGGCTTTGTTGGTACAGCCGACCAGCACGTTGGTCACGCCTGCGCCGCTAATGGTGCCGGAACCATTCGTGACCGCACAGTTCTGGGTCGTTGGACCTTGCTTGACCGTCACGTCGTAGGCGTTGCCATCGGCCACCTTGGTCGCGAAAGTGAAAGAGCCGTCAACCGTTATCACAAGATCATCGGCTCCATTTTTCTGCAGCGTCAGGGTGCCGTTCAGACCGGTGACGCTGCCCCCAACCGAGTAGAGCTTGGGCTGCCCGCCGCAAGCGATTAATGCAAAGACCAGGGCCATGAGCAAGTATGCGGTTAGTTTTCTCACGAATTCCTCCTTTTGTTTAATCTAGCAGGTTGCCGTCACAAAATCGTCACAAGTCCCTGCGCATAACGGATAGCGGGCGTTCGTTTGAGGTTATCTTGAAGGGAGGATGCTCTTTACCATTGGCCACTCCAACCTGCCGCTGGCGCGTTTTATCGAACTTCTACGCATAAATGACATCGAGCTGGTGGTGGACGTGCGTGCGCGGCCGTTTTCGCGCCACAACCCCCAGTACAACCATCGGCCTTTCGCTAAAGCGCTGGCGGAGGCGGGCTTTGGCTACGTCTGGATGGGCGACCGGCTGGGCGGTGTACCCCACGGTAGCCGCCAGCGGCTCGACGTGGAAGAGCGTTTGCGCGATCCGGATTTTCGCAAAGGGCTGGCAGAGCTGGTGGAGCTGGCGGCAAAAAAGCGGGCGGCGCTGGTCTGCGCAGAAGAGGACCCGCGCCGCTGCCACCGCCGCTTCTTGGTGGTGCGCGGCCTGGTCGAGTTCGGCGCGCTCGAGCCGGAAGAAGTGGTTCACATCCGCGCCGACGGTCGCGCCGTCACCGAGGCGGAGCTACGAGCGGAGGAGGCGCCGTTGTTTAGCGGTTTGTTAGAATAACAACTATGGGGAAGTGTGGTGAAGGGTACTGCCAGATTTGCGGCGAATATAAAAAGCTATCTTTTGAACACGTCCCACCACGGAGCGCATACAATGACACCCCTGTAGCAGCAGTGCAAATGCCAATAGGGTCGGTAGAATCTTTATCTTCAGATTTGGATGGGCCGCCAATGACGATGTATTTAAACAAGAAAGGCGCGGGTGCTTGTACATTATGCATAGACTGTAATAATCTCACTGGAGGTTCATATGGACGATATTTCGTGTCTGCAGCGAAGCAAATACATGATGCGGTATATTCAAAGAGCGGTTCAGCAGTGCCTAAAGACAATCATCTGCAGATTCCTCTTCATGATATAGTTCCCGCAAGGATACTCAAACAGGTTGTTGCTATGTTTGCAAGTATATACAGCAGTTCAGGTAATCTATTCGCAGAAAACCACCGTGAATTATCTGATTATCTTTTGAATGTTAATGCGCGGGGGTGGGCTGGAGAGCATGCTTTCTTCATGTATTTTCAAAAGGCAGGGTACGCAAGGTTAATATCGAATGTTTATGTGACGAGAGAAGAACCCTCATTAGAATTGCTAAATAAGAGTGGCAGCGTTATTGATTTGGGACGCGATACTATTAGCGAATTTGCATTTGGTTTTTTAGGCTACATTTGGGCTCATGGTGAATCAATCGATATCGTAAGGAGCTCAAGCCATTCTTTTTTGGATATTACCGACTGGCGAAAAGAGCAAGAAAAACGTGATTTGATCATATCGTTGCCTGCTCTAACCACCTTCCCGCCTCAAATCCCATTAACCTACGCACAATGATTGTGCCGCGGAGTTTTTAAAACCGTTATCGTTGACAATTTATACTGCAGCGGGGTGAGTATTTCGCGTTTCGATCCTAGCTGGGCGCCGTGCGGGTCGTTGCTTGTCGTGGGCCATGACTGCCGGTGGGCTTTTGCCCCAGGCGACTGCGCTAAGATGTGGCTATGAGCCACGCTATCTACGACGCCTGGGTTGAGTTGATGGGCTGGATGGAAGAATACGCCGCCAGGAACAGTCTGGTCTTTGACCGCGAGGCCGATTTTCCGGCCTTCATCTACCGCATGCACCAGCCGTGGGAGCTGCCCACCCGCACGATGTCGGTGTCGGTCTCCCGCGAGAACGACGAGCCGTTCTTCACCGCCGCGGTTTCGCAGCCCGACGACGAGTTAAAGCACGTTAGCCTGCGCGCGCCCGGCGCTCACCTGCACTGGCACGCGCACGAACACGGCGGCGGCCTCGAGCTGCCCGGGGGCGTGAAGCTGAGCAAGGAAAAACTGTTCGCACTCATGGACAAGGCCCGCCACGACTGGCTGACTTACGTCTAACCGGCCTCGCGGCGAACGCGCCCCGCTCAGGCGGGGCGTTCTTCTTTGACCAGATAGAGGGAGACGGCTATCAAAACGAATGCCGTAAGCGCCATCAGAGCGATGGTAATGAAGCCGTAGTAATTGACGAAGGAAACGTTACAGGGGACGGGCGTGGCGGCGCAGGCGGTGGGGTGGAAGCCGGGGATCTTCTG
>JALVWZ010000156.1 GCA_027023115.1 Thermaceae bacterium | reverse complement strand
CTTCTTCGCCCAGGCCGCCCACCTCGACCTCGCCCCACCAAAGCCGCCCCTTCTGCAGCGGCAAGATGCCGGCCAGCAGGTGAACCAGGGTGGTCTTGCCGGAGCCGCTGGGGCCCAGTACCGCCCGCAGCTCGCCGGGACGTAATTCCAGATCGAGCCCTTCGAACAGCGTCAGGTCGGGGTAGCTGAAGCCGAGGCCGGTGGCTTTGATGGCCCACATGCCTTCAATCTTAACTGGCCGGCTACGGTCGTCCCTGTATTTTGCAACTAGAAATTGCTATTATGAGCCAGCTATGAAACTGCCGGACGAGGTCATCAGGTCGCCCCTCTTTGCCGGCGTTGACCCAACTGCCCGCGAGATAGCGGCGCAGGCTTTTAGAACCCTGTCCGTTCCCAGCGGGAAGACCGTCTTTGAAGCCGGCGACGACGGACACGCCCTCTACGTGATCAAGAAGGGCAAGGTGAAGGTATCGCACAGCAACCTGGACGGTAAGGAAAAGGTGCTGGCGTACCTGGGCCCAGGCGAGGTATTTGGCGAGATGAGCATGGTAGACGAGAGACCGCGTTCGGCTACCGCCACCGCCATCAAACCAACCATGCTCTATGCCCTTTACCTGGAGGAATACTGGGGGCTCATCAACCGCTACCCGCGCATAGCCCACAACCTGGCGCGGATCATCGCCCGGCGTTTGCGGGAGATGAACCACGAAGTGGAGGTTCTCACCTTCAAAGAAGCCCGCGGCAAGGTGGCCTACGCCCTGCTCAAGCTGCACCGGCACAACTACGGCGAGCCAACCAGGCGCGGCCGCCTACTCGCCGTGACCCAGCGCCAGCTGGCTGATATGGCCGGAACCAGCCGGGAGACCGTGACCCGGGTGGTAAACGAGTTCGAGATGCGCGGCTTCCTCGAGTCGAACCAGGGCACCATCGAACTCTTCGACGCCCGCGGCCTCGAGAAAGTCTTGTACGATTTGGACTGATGACCCTAATTGCCCCCTCGATACTATCCGCCGACTTTGCCTGCCTGGCTGAACAGGTTGGAGCCGCGGCGGCGGCTGGAGCCGACTGGATTCACGTAGACGTGATGGACGGGCGCTTCGTCCCCAACATCACCATGGGTTTCGTGGTGGTGGAGGCGCTGCGAGCGATAACCGAGCTGCCCCTGGACGTTCACCTGATGATCGCCGAGCCGGAGCGTTACGTGGAGCGCTTCGTGCGCGCCGGCGCGGACGTGGTAACGATCCACGCCGAGGCCACCGCCCACGTCCACCGCGCCCTGCAGATGGTGCGCAACGCCGGCGCGAAGGCGGGGCTCGCGGTAAACCCGGCGACGCCCCTCGATTGGTTCGACGACGTTTGGGGCGACCTGGACCTGGCCCTATTGATGAGCGTCAACCCCGGTTTTGGCGGCCAGAAGTTCATCGAGCGCAGCCTGGACAGGCTGCGGCGCTTGCGGGAGCGTCGCGACGCCGAAAACCCGCAGGTTCTCATCGAAGTGGACGGCGGCGTGAATCCGAACAACGCCGGCGTGCTGGCGCGGACCGGAGCCGACGTTCTGGTGGCCGGTTCGGCGGTTTTCAACTCGAGCCCGGTAGCCGCCAACATAGAGGCCCTTCGCGATGCCATTGCGGGTTGACGCCGTTCTTTCGCCAGCCGAGAACCTGCCACCGGGGTTCGCCGCCGCGGTGGTGGTGGACGTAATCAGGGCGACTACTACCGCCGCTTACCTGTTGCAAGCCGGTGCGGAGCGCTTGCTACTGGCCGGCGACGAGGCCAGCGCCCGCCGCGAGGCGGCCCGCCGCGGCGCTTTGCTGGCGGGAGAGCGCGGCGGGGTGGCCCTGCCCGGATTTGACCTGGGCAACAGCCCGCGCGAAGCGGAGGCCGCAGCGGTGGCCGGCCGGGAGGTGGTGATGACCACCACCAACGGCACCGTGGCTGCGCTACGAGCGGCGCGCGCGACCCCGGCGGTGGCGCTGGGGGCCTTGGTCAACGCCACCGCGGTAGCTCGCTGGGCGGCGGCTCACGATTCGCTGCTGCTGGTGGCCGCCGGGCGCGAGGGTCGGGTAGCCCTGGACGATACCTACGCCATCGGAGCCGTCGTTGATGCGCTAGCGGCTCTGACCAAAATAGAACTTTCCGATGGAGCACGTTTGGCGCGGCAGGTCTTTGCATCGGGAGACGTTGCCAGCATACTCGCCGCCAGCGCGGCGGCGCGGGCACTGGCGCCGGTGGGGCTGGCCGCGGATGTGGCGGTCTGCGCCCGCCGCGACGCCCTGCGGTTGGTGCCGGTTTTGCAGGGTGCGTCCGCCGGGGTGCTGGAGTTCGCGGGCGCGGTATTCTAGAGGGGTATGAGTCCTCTACACGTTCGCGCCCAATCCGGTGACGTTGCTCCTTTCGTCCTCCTCCCCGGCGATCCCGACCGGGCCCGTTACATAGCCGAGAACTTTCTCGAAGACGTTTCCCAGTACAATACCTACCGCTCCCTCCTGGGCTACACCGGAACCTACAAGGGCATGCCGGTAAGCGTGCAGACCACTGGCATGGGCTGCCCTTCGGCGGCGATAGTCAGCGAAGAGCTGATCCAGCTCGGCGCCAGGGTGCTCTTGCGGGTGGGCACCAGCGGCGCGGTGGACGACTCGCTGGCGGCCGGCGACCTGCTGATAGCCCAGGGCGCGGTGCCCCTCGACGGCACCACCCGCCAGTACCTGGAAGGGCGGCCTTACGCGGCGGTGCCCAGCTGGCCGGTTCTGCGGGCGCTGGCGGCGGCCGCCGAAGACAGCGGGGAGCCTTACCACGTGGGCCTGATCGCTACCGAAGACGCCTTTTACGCCACCAACCCAGAAAACGCCCGGCAGTGGCAACGCTACGGAGTGATGGCTTTCGAGATGGAGGCGGCGGCGATCTTCCTGATCGCCAAGATGCGCGGCATCCACGCCGGCGCGCTGGTGACCGTTTCCAACCAGATTG